>CAZVAE010000015.1:0-7701 GCA_964624985.1 uncultured Isosphaeraceae bacterium
GATCATGCCTTCAATCAACTCATTCGGAAGTGGCTCCCCTGTTTCGTAATGATTTGCAAAAAGCAACAACGTTTCAGGAGTCCACACCCACTCTTCAAACATTTGGGACGGGGCTTCAACGAAGTCTCGTTCTACATTGGTTCCAGCGAATCCCGCAATATCAGCATCGCTCAAAATTGTGTGTAAACAGTGCCCAAACTCGTGGAAAAATGTTTCCACCTCATCATGTGTCATCAGCGATGGTTTATCCGCGGTTGGCTTTGTAAAGTTACATACAAGCGCTGCAACTGGAAGTTGTTCCGATCCATCTGCCCATGTTTTATGTTGTACCAATCCCCACTGTGCAGCGTGGGAATACTTGTTATCTCTCGGGTGCAAATCGATGTAAAACTCCCCGAGTTGTTTACCTGTAGCGGTATCCCACACTTCAAACAACCGAACGTCATCGTGCCAAAGTGGCGTCCCGCGCTCATCAGCAATGTCCGTTACTTCTCGGTATTCAATGCCGTACAAAAGTTGTGTGATTTCAAACAAACCATCCATAACACCTTGCAATGGAAAATATTCTTGGACTTTTTGTGAATCAACTGCGTATTTTTCGTTTTTAATTTTTTCGTAGTAGTAACTAAAGTCGTACGGATAAAACTCGGCGTTTGGATCTCCAGTATCTTTTCGTTTTGCTTCTAAAAGTTCTTCCCAATCTTTTTCCGCTTTCTTCCGGACAACTGGTCGTAGTTTTTCATAAAACTCCGCAACTGCTGCAGCACTTTTTGACATCTTGGTTTCGGTTTCATAGTCCGCCGTTGTTGCATACCCAAGCAAGTCTGATGCTTCGTCTCGAAGTCGGATGATATTTTCAAGCACCTCAACATTTTGTGGGGCACGTTTTGAATACGTAGAACGAACTGCTTTACGTGTTTCGGGCACCGAGCAATAATCCATGATTGGACCAAAGGTTGGATAATCGAGTGTGACCTGGTACATACCATCTTTTACTTCAATGGAATCAATGACATCTTGAGGAACACCTGTCAGTGCACCAAGTGGAATTGGAACGATGGTTTTGTCTTCTCGAATATTCGTATCAAACTCAATCTCAAGAGTGCCAAGTTCTTTTTGAATATTCTTTAGTTTTTCTCTGTCTTCTTTTGAGAGTGACATCCCGCTTCTTCGATAATCTCGCATCGTGTGTTCGAGCATTCGGGCTTGCTCACCTACAAGTTCTGGATTTGAATCAGCATACGATTTGATTGCGTTGTACAACTCTTCGTTCGTGGCAAAGTCGATCGACCAATCGGACCACATTTGTGCTGCGCCCTGCGCGGCTTGCCGAATGGCCGCATCTTCATGGACATACGCCATGAACGCAGGCATGTTTGATGCGTAATCAAGCCGAGCCATCATGTCATCAAGAGCACCAACTGTATTTTCGAATGTACGCTGATTATCGGGGATCGCAATAATTGCTTCAATCTCAACGTCTGCATTGGCAAATGCTTCTTGTACAGTTGCTGTTAACTCTTCAGGAGTAGCGGGAAGTGGCCTGTCAGCGAACGTTGTAAAGGTTAGGGAGAGAGCAATGAGTATCAATATACGTTTCATATGGGGTTCCTTCATTTGAGCCGTATAGTGTATAAAGAAACAGGGCTCTCAACTTGTGTTGAGAGCCCTGTGTTTTGATTGTTATCGCGTGTTGAGGATTATGCAACAGCTGCTGCCATTGACTCGGCTTTCTTCTTCGCATCCTCAAGCGTGCCAACATACATAAAGGCCGATTCTGGAAGGTCATCCCCTTCGCCATCACACAACCGTTCGAATGAATCAATTGTTTCTTCAAGTGTTGAGTTCACGCCTGGGAATCCAGTAAATTGTTCCGCAACGTGGAATGGCTGACTGAGGAAGCGTTCAATTCGACGAGCACGAGCAACCGTCAACTTGTCTTCTTCAGAAAGTTCATCGACACCAAGAATGGCGATAATGTCTTGCAAATCAGCATACCGTTGAAGGATTGATTGAACTCTTCGTGATACTGCATAGTGTCGCTCGCCGACAACTTGCGGATCAAGAATACGTGAAGATGAGGCTAATGGATCAATCGCTGGGTAAATACCTTTTTCAGCAATCTTTCGTTCAAGAACAACAAATGCATCAAGGTGAGCAAAGGTTGTCGCAGGAGCGGGGTCGGTTAAGTCGTCCGCAGGTACATAAATTGCCTGTACTGAAGTAATCGCACCCTTGCTTGTTGATGTAATTCGTTCTTGAAGTTCACCCATCTCTGTTGAAAGTGTAGGTTGGTATCCCACAGCTGAAGGCATTCTGCCGAGAAGCGCGGATACTTCTGAACCCGCTTGAGTGAAGCGGAAGACGTTATCTACAAAAAGAAGCGTCTCCTTACCAGATTCATCGCGGAAGTTTTCCGCCATCGTGAGTGCTGAAAGAGCAACTCGAAGACGAGCACCTGGTGGTTCGTTCATTTGACCGAAGACCATCGCAACTTTATCTAGAACAGAAACAGTTTCGCCCTCTTCGTTTGTAAATTGTGCTTCTTGCATTTCAAGCCACAAGTCGTTTCCTTCACGAGTTCGTTCGCCAACGCCCGCAAATACTGAATATCCGTCAAAGTCTCGAGCAACCCGTGCAATCATTTCCTGAATAACAACGGTCTTGCCAACACCCGCGCCACCAAAGAGTCCAATCTTGCCACCACGAACAAACGGGCAAAGAAGATCAACAACCTTGATACCGGTTTCGAGAATTTCAGAGTTTGGGTTTAGGTTTTCTAGTTTTGGTGGAGTCGTGTGAATCGGCATTCGCTTGTCATGCGGGACATCCCCTCGCTCATCAACTGGATTGCCAAATAAGTTAAAGACTCGGCCAAGCACGCCTTCACCAACAGGAACTGTGACTGGACCGCCAGTATCAGTACACACTTGCCCGCGGCGCAAGCCATCTGTACTACCTAGAGAGACGCAACGAATGCGGCCGCCGCCTAAGTGCTTGCTTACTTCGCCAACGAGTTTAGTTTGTTCGCCTGCGTTATCAATTTCTACTTCAACAGCGTTGTAAATTTCTGGCATTGCGTCTGCTGGAAATTGTGCATCAAATGTTGAACCGATGACTTGAATGATTGTGCCTGTATTGGACATTGTGAAAACCGAGCCCTTAAAAAAGTTTCGTAAATCGTATAAAAACACACCCCTGCAAACGGGGCTTCAGAACGCCACAGGATACCTAAATTCCGACTGTTTGCCAAGCCCACAATCATAGTTACACCCGCTCTTTATATGCTTCATCTTCCACATAGCCGCAGTGCCCCCGTATAATCATTGTTCTATGAAATTCGATCTAGTAGATCAGATAATTGAACAGAGTGACGGTCGTATTGTGACGATGAAACAGGTTTCTAAGGCGGAGGAATATCTCAGGGATCATTTCCCAACATTCCCAATTCTCCCCGGCGTCATGATGCTAGAAGCGATGGTCCAGGCCGCTTCATGTCTCTGCTCTGAGGACGGCAAGCGTCTTGTTCTCGGTGATGTGAAGGCGGTAAAGTACGGTGCGATGGTTCGGCCGGGTGATTGCTTGGAGATTGAAGTAACAACAATTAAATCCAATGAGGATGGTTCCTTCGCATGCAAGGGCAAGGGTGTCGTTCACCGAAATGACAATCCAGAAACAGAGACAGCGGTCGCGGGACGGTTTACCATACGCCCCGTTCAACTGTCCTAATCAGAACTAATACAGGAGACGGTCATGAGCCGCGATGAAATCTTTGAAAAAATACAAGAAGTTCTCGATGATGCACTCGGTGTAGACGAGGATGAGGTTACTCCAGAAGCAAGTTTGACAGCAGATCTTGGTGCCGAATCGATCGATTTTCTCGATATCGTGTTTAGAATTGAAAAGACTTTCGATTTCAAAATTTCCCAAGGGGAACTCTTTCCAGAAAACTTAACTGAAAACGAGGCGTGGGTTTCCGATGGCGCGCTCACTGATGAGGGCCTTGAAATGCTGCGTGGTCGAATGGCACATGTTGACTTCGATGCGTTCGCAGAAGGTAACCGAAACATCTCCGCAATCGGAGATCTTATTACAGTGAACTCGCTCGTTAACTTTGTTGAACTTAAGTTGGCGGGATAAAAGGCAAACCTATGCGTTGGCTTTGGATTGACTGTATCACTGAACATGAACCCTCCGAGCGGTTGGTGGCGATTAAAAACGTTTCACTCGCCGAAGAGTATTTGCATGATTATGTCGTCGAGGAGAAACCGATTATGCCCTTCTCGCTCATGATTGAAGGTATGGCACAGACTGCAGGCATTCTCGTAGGCAGCACGAGCAGGTTTAAAGAGAAAGTTATCCTTGCCAAAATTGCAAAAGCAACGCTTGGTTGCGATGTTACTGCAGGTGACACCATTCGATATGACGCTTCGATAGAACGAATCGATGAAGCGGGTGCTTCCACGACTGGAGTTATTGACAGAAGGGTTGCTGGGGGCGAGGCATGGGAACGGATTGGAAAAGTAGAATTGCTCTTCAGTCACATTGATAACAACATGGCCGGAGTCGAATTCCCAAAACACAACTTTGTCTTTTCAGACAACTTTAAAATGATTTTACAAACCGCGGGGCTTGAACATTTAATGGAAAGAGAATTGGAGACACAAATATGCCACGATTAAACACAATTAATCCTGAAAGTGATACCTGCAAAGGCGCTGAAATTCTCAATGGACCTTTAAAAGAAAAGCAGTTAAATATTTTTAAAGGCCTCGCAGCACACCCAACAGTGCTTCAAGCTTTTTTGGGTTGGTCTCAAAGTGCAAAAGGAGGTGCATTAACCGCAGAAGAATGGGAAGTCGTACAACTTCTCGCAGCTGAAAAAATGCGGTGCGACTACTGCCTCGCTGCACACACCACGATAGCTAAAGGAATAGGTATGAGTGAGGAGGAGAGTTTGGGTATTCGTAAGCGAGAAAGCGATGACCCTAAGTTGCAAGCGCTGATTCAATTCACCGCTGAAGTGCTTGACACATACGGGTGCGTCAGCGATGAAACACTTGCTACGTTTTTGGATGCTGGGTACAACAGTGAAGCGGCCATTGAAGTTGCTGCGAGCATTTCTACCTTGACATTTACCACTCTTTACAACCATATCAACGAGACTGTTGTTGATTTTCCCGAAGCCGTCGCACTTTAATTTTGACTCTACAGATAGAAAGGGTTCCCATCTTGAAATGGGAACCCTTTTTTTCGGGTCGAATGGAGGTTCGACCGATTGGGGAGACGACGGTCTACCTTGGTGGCAGACCCATGCAATGGAGAAGAACATGTTCTCAATAGGTACCTTCGAATTGAAAACTCGGTTTCACAACAGACAATCGCCATTTTTTACTTCGCAGGTGCCGAATAGTCCCCCTAAACCGTACAATCCATACCATGTCTGAACATATCGCCATGTATGCAGGATCATTTGACCCCATTACAAGCGGTCACCTTGATGTGATTGAGCGAGCGAGGAAGATGTTTGACCGCATTATTGTTGGTATAGGGCAAAATCCTGACAAGCAGGCATTGTTTCCATTTGAAGATCGGCTCATGATGGCAACATCGCTCGTTGATGAACTCGTTCAACAGAATCCATCACTTGCCCCTGTTTCGGTTGTCCAGTATGAGGGGCTTACCGTTGATTTTGCGAAAGACTCCGGTGCGGTTGCGCTAGTTCGCGGAATTCGGAACGTCACCGACCTCGCAATGGAAACACAACTCGCGATTACAAATAGACAGGTTGCGAATATGGAAACCGTGTTTATCATCACTGGTGAAGCATATGCATTTACTTCATCAAGTTTAATCAGGCAAATCGCCGCCCTCGGTGGTGATGTCGAGCGCCTCGACTCGATTATTCCATCTCTTGTCATCAAGCACCTGAAAAAACTGCAAACCGACCCTGAAAGCCCCATACACACGCTCGCGAAGGATGCACACATCGAATAGTTATGGAGTGGCGAATTGCGTCAATTGGCACTCTTGCAGTTCACCCGCTTTGGAATGAGGGTGGAGCGCCTCGAATTGGACATGCCACAACAACAATCATTAAGAGCAGTGACGCGGTATTGCTTGTTGATCCCTCTCTACCTCCACCCATTCTCAATGCGAAGTTACAAGAACGGTGGGGTCTTCGACTTTCAGAAGTTACACATGTCTTTCTCACAAGTTTTGATCCTGATCGGCGACGAACCTTGGGTGCACTCCGAGAAGCAACGTGGTTTATGCATGAGCCAGAGATTGAGTTTGCAAACCTAGCATTAATCGAAGAATTGCGGCTTGCTGAACAAGATTCTGAACTCACTTTGTTGCTAGAAGAACATGTTGAACAACTTCAAAAGTTTGAAGTCCCTCAAGACGCATTGATGCGTGGCGTTGATTTATTCCCTCTGCCCGGTTATACGAGAGGTAGCTGTGGCTTGCTTTTGCCTACGCCTAGGCGAACTGTGCTGATATGTGGAGATACTGTTGCGACTTCCGAACACGCAAAACAGGGAAGCGTATTATCAACAGCTCAGGACATCAAGCTCGCACAAGAGTCGTTTACTGAATGTGTCGAGATTGCAGATATGCTGATTCCAGGACGCGATAATGTTATGCTGAACCCTCTCCGATGATGATTACTTCACTCCTACTCTCAGTTGCTTTGTGCCAAAACGCTCAAGCACCAAGTCAAGATATTCAAGCCGCGATGGTTCTCGGTTCAAAATCGGCTCAAGTTCAACGTAAATTGCCCGTGTTACGACAAGTTGTTCTTGTTCCAGATGAAGCAACGTACCTCGATGAGATATCGCGATGGAGCACAGGGGGCAGATGGCCCGTCTTGTTTGATCGAGAACCATTTGCATCAATGTTTATCCGCCAATTTGCACCTGAGCGAGTTTGGAAGCGAGAAAGCATTGGAGAAAAAGTACGGGATAAAGAAGAGGCAATGAAACAGGCGGTTGCCCAAGCATGGGATGGCGTAGCATCAATTGAAATCGCATTACGCGATTTGAAACTGCCACCAAGTGGCGTTGTCATGACTGCGGCTGATGATCCGGCAAGAATGGCTGCTGTTGCACTTGCTGCAGGTAGGGGGCAATTGTTGTCGTTTATGTCATCTGATTGGGGGCAAGGACAAGAAATATTATCCGAGTCCAAAACTGATTCACTCATGTTAGAGATTCAACATACATTAGAGTCAGCCAAGGTGCAGTACAAAGAGCTTGGAGATGCGATTGACGCTATCACGATGTGCCAAACAATGGCGTCAAGAGTTGACTTTAGTGGAGCGAACGATAATCCTATCGCGATAAGCGATGTCATCGGTCGAGATGCTTCAGGAAAACGCTTCGCGTGGACGGGCTGGATTTTTGGATCAGGAGCCCGCTCAACGTATCAAGCAATGTGTAGTTTGTTTTTAGATCGAGATCAATATTGGTTTTGCAATACATATCAGGACTCTGGCGGGTGGGCCAGATATGGGATTGATGGAGTTGAACAAGTCCTGCCAGATTTTGGAATTCAATCTGAAATTGTAGAAGGGACATTGCCCGCTCTCATGGAGGCGGAGGTTGGCGGAATCACAGCAGATGTGACGTATTTCATGACAAAAGGAAACCCCGATTTTTTAGAAATGGCGGATACAAGAACCGCACCGTCGTGGTTGCC
>CAZVAE010000015.1:7711-15484 GCA_964624985.1 uncultured Isosphaeraceae bacterium
TCTGGATACACCTTCAGCACTCTATTTTTTGCATAGTTGGTCTCTAAAAAACCCAACTGTCGCAACCACAGTTGGAGGGATGTGGCTTGGACGGGGGGTGTACGCTTACATCGGATCTTCGCACGAACCAACGTTGACCGCATTTGTTCCCCCCTCTGAGATGTTGCGAAGAACAATGAGTTTGATTCCTTTTCTCGTTGCTGCAAGGTGGAATGACGGCGAAAACATGTTTGCAAAACCATGGAGAGTTAACACTATTGGTGACCCACTCATGCTCTGTCCTCCAAAGAATGCCGTCCAGCGTACTTTATTACCTGCAGTACAACTCGATGATTATCTCTCCGTTTCGTCCATCGCTCAAGTAGCCATGCGAGCTGCTATTGAATCGCCGAGTGATGATACATTTGCAAACGCCATACATGCAGTGAACTTGCTAGGACAAGACGGCATGTGTGCTGAGTTGTGGAGTGTCGCTACGAGTCAAAATGCGGCTGGATTACGTACTGCACGAAACGCTCTACCCTCTCTGTTCAGATTAGAAGAGAGGGATGCCTTTCTGTGGGCATATTCTCTTTTGGAAAACCCTGAACGAAGCGAACAGGATATGCTCTGGCAACTCGTAGGAACACAAGAAGACACACCTTTGCAGTTACTTATTGATAACTTGCGAAGACCTTATGAGTACGATGACCTCATTGTCATTGTTGATCGCATCGTTGCATCGCGTGGTGCGCTTGCGGTTAGAACAATTATTGATGAAACGTTAACAAAAGCAACTGGCAGGAATCATCGCAGTTTGCAACGGTTGCGAAAGGAGTACGGTGGCTAACAATACTCCTGTTGTTTTACTGATTCGAGATGGATGGGGAAACCATCCAAATCAAAGTATGGATGCATACAATGCGATTGTTCAAGCGAACACTCCAGTAGCAGATGCGCTTGAAGTTAGGTGGCCAACAACGTCAATTAGCACGTGCGGTGAACATGTTGGATTGCCTGCCGGAGTTATGGGAAATAGTGAGGTTGGACATCAAAACATCGGCGCGGGTCGTATTGTTTCCCAAGAGTTAATGCGACTTTCGGTTGCTGCGGAACAGGGTGAATTTGAAACGAATCCCGTTCTCATAAGAGCATTTGAACGAGGAACTCAGGGCCATGCTGTTCATCTTATTGGTCTAGTCAGTGACGGAAGAGTACACAGTGATATCGCACATCTCTTTGCGTTGCTTGATGCGGCTCCAAAAGAGGCAACTGTATATATCCATGTCATAACAGATGGACGCGATTGTTCCCCAAGCTCTGGGTTGGGTTTTGTTGAATCACTTGAAGACCACATCCGAGACACAAGTGCAGAGATAGCAACGGTGATGGGAAGATATTGGGCAATGGATCGGGACAATCGTTGGGAGCGTGTTTCTATTGCATTCGAAGCACTAACGGGCAGAACAACTTCACACCCACTGCGAGATGGACTTCCTCATGTTCAAACTGCGTATCGCGCTGTTGATGCAATTCAATCCAATTACGACAACCCAACTGAACCAACATTGCTCGGAGATGAGTTTGTTGTACCTACTCAAATTATTCGCGAAGATTCTTCACCAGTTGGAGTCATTCAAGATGGGGACAGCGTCATCTTTTTTAACTATCGCGGCGATCGCCCAAGAGAATTGAGTAGAGCATTCGTGCTTGATGATGAGGCGTGGCAACTTGTGCCAAGAGGTGCTTTTGCACGGGGACCAATGTTTCAGGACTTGTTCTATGCAACGATGACGAATTATGAAAACGGACTCCCTGTATCCGCCGTTGTTTTTGATAAACCTAGTCCAATGAATAACATCCTTGGTGAAGTTGTGTCCGCACACGGTTTGCAACAGTTTCGGTGTGCAGAAACAGAAAAGTTCCCTCACGTCACGTTCTTTTTTAATGATTACAGAGAAGAACCTTTCAATGGTGAATCCCGACTTTTAGTTCCAAGCCCAACCGATGTCGCAACGTACGATTTAAAACCGGCGATGTCCGCATTTGAGGTTTGCCGGGGGGTTCTCGATGTTCTTCAGGGCAATTCATGCCCATCCCTGATCGTTGTTAATTTTGCAAACCCAGATATGGTCGGTCACACGGGTTCGCTATCGGCAATCATTGAAGCCGTTGAAGTAGTAGATCAATGTACTGGCAAGATTGTTGATGCAACGCTTGCGATAGGCGGCTCTCTCATTATCACTGCAGATCACGGAAATGCGGAGCGAACGTGGAACATCGAAACTGAATCTCCAGATACGGCGCATACAACCTTTGACGTACCCCTTCATCTCGTAGGCGAACCGTGGAACGATGTTACGCTTCGAAGAGATGGAATCCTAGCCGATATCGCGCCAACTATTCTTCAAATGTTGGAGATAGACCAGCCTGAAGAGATGACTGGTCGAACACTCATTACCTAACAGCGCGGCACACCCGCATTGCTAAAACTTCAAGACCTCTTCTGCCCTCAAGTGCCCCACTTCTCGTTCTTGCATCCACTGCGACTGCTTCTGTAAACAAATCTGCTAGTTGTAAGGGAGTTTGTTTTTTTGCGACTGCTAACATTCTGTTGCCACCCTCTCCGAATAACTTCAGTGCTTTCCGAATCTCTCCACTAGAAGATCCATCTGATAACATCGACGCAGCTGCACTCAGTCGCCTTGTTAAATCAACAACCGACCACATCAACAATTCTTTTGGTTGTTTTGACACATCAAGAAGTTCACATAGTTTTGTCATTGACGCTTTTTCATTCCCCGTCAACAAGATTGATTGAATTTCCCATGCTTGTTCCTCTCTGCTCAGACCGACTAAGTCAACGACGTGCTCTTTTGTTATCCGTTCGCCCTCCGAAACCATGGCTGATAACTTTCCAAGCTCTTGGTCAAGTCGAGTAAGCGAAAGACCTATACGGTGTACGAGGAGTTGCGCGCCTTGAGAATCGATTGTTCGACCATGTTCTTTTTCACATCGAGCAACGCACCAGCGACAAGTGTCAGATTCACTGTATTGCTGCAACTTATAGACAAGTCCAACTTTTTTTACCGCCTTGTCAAGGTTGCCGGGACGCCATGTTTGCGAACGCAGTAAAAGGGTGGCTGTGGGAACGGGCGATTCCGCAAACCGTTCCATCGCCTTTCTAGTATTCGTTTTGCCATCGCCTTTCGCAGACAAGAATGTGTCTGCGTTGTCGACAATCACCAACTTGTGTCGCATCAACAGATCAAACGTTCGTACCTCGTCGAGAACTGAAGCGAGGTCTACCGTCTCGCCATCAAACAGAACACGATCAACTTCACCATACTCTTGTTGAAGAGCTTGCTCAAGATCTTGGGTGTATCGGGACATCCTGTGAATGTCGGCTGTTTTGACATGTCCACTATGGTAACAGGCGGGAGATTGGGGGCGTCCAGACCATGTTTCGTTGCCGGTTTGTTGGTACTTGTGGTTATTGTAGGTCCAGATTTGGGTTCAGTTTTTCCACTTCCATCCGGAGAACCCCAACTCATTGGTCGATCTTCGGAAGCATTGCCCCTAAGTGACCCTACGATAAGTAGGCGACATGCTGAGTTAACCCCCGATGGTGAAAAGTGGTATCTAAGAGACTTGGCATCAGCAAATGGTACGTTTCTCAATGGGCGGCTCCTTGATCAGCGGGTCTCGTTGCACATCGGAGATGAGGTTGGGTGCGGGGGAACGTTGTTTCGAATTAGCGAACAAGCATCACATGCAACGCAGAGTGTTTTTAATGAATCAGACCCCAGTTTTGACACAAGTGCGGAATCGATTGTCGTCACATCTCCTCACTCGCTAGAAGCTGCAAGAAACCATTTGAGAATGGTCCACCGTCTGACGGCAGCCACAGCCGGCACTTTTGAAATCAAGGCAATTTTGCAACACCTTGTTGCGATTCTTGTTGATGAGTTTAAGCCCGATAGGTGTGTTGGTGTGTTGTTTGATGACAACAACACTATTGGGACAACAATTGAGGGTACATCTAGCCAGATTAAAAATAACGCTTCTGCATTTTCAGAAGCAATCATTGTCCATGCTTGCAAAGAACAATCATCAATTCGAATTGCTGATGTGAGCGAAGATGTACGTTTCCTTCATGATGAAGGAGTCATTGAAAGTGGTGCGCGTTCAATTTTGTGCGCACCGCTGATGGCGTATGGAAACATCCTCGGAGCGATTCTCATTGAGATTCAATCTGAAAATAGGCGCTGGTCAGAAAGTGAACAGGAACTCCTTGCAACTGCGTGTGGACATGGTGGTCTAGCTCTGTTAACTGCATTTCTTGCTGAAAACAGAATGCAACACGAACGATTAGCAGCGATGGGTGACACCGTTGCCTCAATTAGCCACAGCGTGAAGAACATGCTGCAAGGATTACGGAGTGGAGCGGGTGCGATTGATCTTGCACTCGACAAAGGAAACTTAGAACTTGCAAGAGAGGGTTGGCCAATATTGGCGAGGAACCTTGAACGTGTGTACGCACTGACATTTAACATGCTCGCTTGGTCTCGATCGAGCACCGTTGAATTTTCGTTGATGCAACTTGAACCAATAGTAGAAGATGCCATTGAACTGGTACGAACTTCGTGCAAGCGTAAAGGAGTCAAGCTAAGCTCTTTTATAGAGAATGACCTGCCCCCTATCTCAATCGATGGTACTGCTGTTTTACAGGTTCTACTCAACGTATTAAAGAATGCCATTGACGCTGTCCCTGATCAATCAGGAACGGTCTCTATCGATGTCACGATGAATGTCGAATTGCAGAGCATCAACATCAATGTTGTTGACAATGGGGGTGGAATTGAAGCCGGTAGTAAAGAGACCCTTTTTAAGGCATTTCACACAACGAAGGGGCAGAAGGGGACCGGACTTGGGTTAGCGGTTGCAAAAAAAATTATCCAAGAACACAAGGGGACGATCGATCTTCTTAGAGTACACGGGGGTGGCACCGCGTGCCAGATTGTCCTCCCTGTTGGTTTTAGTGGTGATCCAGCAGACACTCGAGGGCCATCAACAATTGAGCAAGAGCCCTCATGAGAAATCCTCAAGGAGACGCTCTCCTGCTATGATGCCTCACTTCTGAAGGACCTCCAATTCTATGACAACAGAACAGATTATTGAACAACAGAACGGTATCGACCTTGTACGAGCAGTTGGTGGCCACCAGCCACCACCAATTACCGCTTCTGCGTACCAACGAACACGCGAAATGACTCTTGATGAGTTAATGCTAGAGAATCGAGTGATTTTCTTGATTGGTGAAATCAATCAAGCATCTGCTGCGAGAATCATGATGCAGATGCTCTATCTAGAAGACCAAAAACGCGGACAACAAATCAATCTCTACATTAACAGCCCCGGTGGGTCGGTTGATGACACCCTTGCGATGTATGACACTATGCAGTTTATCTCTTCTGATGTTGCATCGTTCTGCATTGGTCGGGCGTATAGAGGCGCAGCCGTGCTACTCTGCTCCGGCGCTGAAGGAAAGCGTCACATTTTACCACATGCAAAAGTCATGATTCACCAACCATACGGTGGTATCACCGGTCAAACGACTGATATTCAAATTCAGGCGGAACAAATTATTGGTGCAAAAGCGACATTGAATAAAATCATTGCCGCCCACACGGGTCAAACGTACGAAACTGTTGCGGAAGATGGTGAACGGGATAAGTATTTTTCAGCAAGCGAAGCAAAAGAATATGGTCTTGTCGATGAGGTTTTTGAACTTCAAGATGACAAGAAGAAAGAGTAAAAAACTGTGTCGACTTTAGTGCCAATTGTCATCGAAAAAACTGGACGTGGAGAACGTTCTTACGATATCTTCTCACGACTCCTCAATGATCGAATCATTTTCATGGGAGGACCGGTCATGGACGAGTCTGCGAATCTAGTAGTCGCGCAGTTGCTCTTCCTTGCAAATGAAGATCCAAAATCGGATATCAGTTTGTACATTAACTCTCCAGGCGGTTCAGTAACTGCTGGACTTGGGATTGTTGATACGATGAATTTCGTTCCGTGCGATGTTTCAACGTATATCATTGGTCAAGCAGCGTCAATGGGCTCAGTGATTGCATCGAGCGGAACAAAAGGAAAACGGTTCTCGTTACCACATGCAAAAAATCTCATGCATCAACCGTTATTAAGTGGTGTTCTTGAAGGGCAGGCAACTGATTTAGAAATCGAAGCTCGCGAAATGTTGCGTTTGCGAGATATCTTGTTTGCAATCTATGCATCAGCGACAGGAAAAGATCAAAAAGTCATTCATGAAGATTGTGAGCGAAACAAGTGGCTCGACCCTCAAGAAATGCTAGAGTATGGTCTCATTGATGAAATACTTACACAACTTCCAACGAGTTCAGAGTAAACGAGCTGCGCTACATACACTCCTCATTGCTGCACTGCTAGCAAGTTTATTTGTCAGCACTGGTTGCAGAAGAGCGCTCTTTCCAGAAAATCAACAACGGAATCAGTTTGAAGCGTACAACACGATGCGTTTCGGCCCTCAAATTACTGAACAACCCGACCCGTTTGGTTTGCCTGAACCCGCACTTCGCGCTCGACTTGGTCAACGCGATTAATACAAAATACGTCCGATATACGCTCTAGTAAAGTCAAAAGGGGTCATTTTGCCGATAGACTACTAGCAGTGACGACATCATGTCACTGGCGAAGGATTGCCACGAGATGAACACAAAATCAGCACGGATGCTATCAAAAAGAACCCAGATTATTTGGGGCTCCTTTTTCTTTATCATTCCATGTGCGTTGTTCATCCTGCAACTCGGGAGTTCTGCGGTAAACTCCGGCGTTATTCTTACAAAACTTTCTCCTATTGATGAACTCCCTGAACAAGATATCGTTCTTGAGGCAGTCGACCAACAGCAACATTGGTCAACAATCATAGTCCACCATCTTGGGCAGCCTGCAGGGAGTCCAGAATCTCTGGACCGAACACATCAAAGTGCCGGCTTGAGCGGTCTTGGCTACCATTTCCTTATTGGAAATGGAAATGGGATGGACGATGGTGATGTACACGTCGGGTACCGCTGGTTGGACCAAACGCCAGCGGCTCGGCCGAGAGAAGTGGACGAATCACAGTGGGATGTCAATACGATCAGTATCTGTTTGGTTGGAAATGGAAATCGCAGACCGTTCTCCGAGCAACAACTCATCCATCTCTCCCACCTTGTACAACGATTGCAACTTGAGTTATCAATTCCACCTTCGAAGGTACTTCTTGCCCACGAAATCGGCAGTCTTGCGACTTCGCCTGGGAAATACTTTGCTGAAGCACACTTCAAAGGGCAGTTGCTTGATATCCCAGCAACCCCTTAATACATCTAATTTTCTCGTAAAACATTGATTTAGGGCTTCACCCAAGGTACCCTACAGATCATTATCTTTCGCGCCACGACTTGAATTGGGGCGTCATTATTTTTCATTATGTCAACATCAAGATCTCAACCAAAAAAAATTGGTCAATACACCGTGCTTGCTACTTTAGGGGAAGGTGCTGCATCGATGCTGTATGCCGTTCAAAACCCTAAAGATAAACAGGTTTCGGCACTTAAATATGTTGAGAAAACAACCGACAAATCGCAACGTTTCATCGATCAAGTCGAGCAGGAGTACACCATTGGCTCTAAGTTAGATCATGACTCTATTCGAAAAGTTCGAAAGCTGATACGACATCGAAAAATGCTAAAAGAAAACGCGGTTTCCATGATT
>CAZVAE010000016.1:0-15021 GCA_964624985.1 uncultured Isosphaeraceae bacterium
GGGGCATACCCATTGACCCACATGTTCAAGAATGGATTGAAGAACTTCGTGAAGAGAATTCTCTAGCGCAAGAATACATTGCATCAGTTATCGATTCGTATTACGGTTTATGGGGTGCATTCGACGAAGCTCCCGGTGGAATGTGGGGCTTATATATAGCCAAAACCAGAGATGAGATTAAAGAAAAAGATCCAATGGGGCATGAACTCCTCGAATCGTTTTTACCACCGATGATGGTTGGATATGAATCGCTCATTGATTCCAACTTTAGTGGCACTTTTTCAATGCAGTTTAACGAAGAACTTCCGTACACGCATAAGTCCCAATACTACGTCGATGTCACACTGACCGGAAGTAAAGATACGAATGTACTGGGCAACATTGCCGATAACACCTTTCGTGGTAACAAAGGTAACAACACCATTGATGGGGGTGAAGGTCATGACACTGTCTTGTTTAAAGGTAAACGCAGTGAATATGAAATCGAAGGAAACACCGTAAAAGATACAGTTGCTGATAGAGATGGTACCGATACTCTAATATCCATTGAGGAAGTAACTTTTGAACAAGATTGATTGGCATCATCATCTCATCCGCGTCGTTATTGCAATTCTTGTATTAGTAGGCGTCTTTTGTTTGTTTCACTTTGCCCTTGAACCATACATGCCAAAAGTCGATGCGTTTATTGCATCACTTGGAATCTGGGGCCCTGTTCTCTTTATCGCTGTCTTTATCTTGGCGACCACATGCATGTTCCCAGAATCAATTTTTGCGCTGGCAGCGGGCTCTATTTTTGGTGTCTGGTGGGGATTATTATGGATGCTCATTGCAGGAGTACTCGCTTCGTTTGTAATTTTCTTTATTGGAAGGCATATTTTCAAAAATCGAGTTGAAAAGATATTGTCAAACCATCCAAAACTCAAAGCGTTCGATGAAGCTGCGTCTAGTTTTAAGATTATTGCGCTCCTTCGACTCTCCCCTTTCAATTTCACTGCCCTCTGTTATCTTGTTTCAGTGAGTAAAGCGAAGTTTGCGTCGTATGCTTACGCATCTATCGCAATGATTCCCGGTTTTCTTTCAACGACATACATCGGGTATGCTGCGAAACACGCAGCCGATTTGGCTGCGGAATACAAAAGGACGCATTCGCTCCCACCTGGCGATTCCATTGTGCACGAAATCACTGTCTATGGAGGGCTCGTTGTGGCTGTTGGCGTCAGTATTGTTGTTGCAAAGATAGCATTAAAAACAGTTAAAAACTGTCATTTGAACTGATACAATCCTTTACAAGACTATGGAGAACCCAAAAGTATTAGCATTTGCTGGAAGCACACGCACAGATTCGGTGAACAAACGCCTCGCAAAAATCGCTCTTCATGCAGCAGAAAATGCTGGGGCAGAAACGACATTTCTCGATTTGGCTGATTATGACATGCCGCTGTATAGCGATGACTTACTCTCAACCCAAGGAATGCCAGACTCTGTTGTCGACTTCAAAGAAATGTTGAAACGTCATAATGGTTTTCTGATTACAAGCCCCGAATATAATGGCTCACTAACAGGTGTGTTAAAAAATGCAATTGATTGGGCAACAGTTAAAGCAGAAGGTGAAGAACGAATGGCGTGCTGGGATGGGAAAATAGTCGGGATTCTTTCTGCTTCACCAGGTGGTCTTGGTGGAATTCGTGGGCTCCATCATTTGCGAACAATTCTTGCAGGAATTGGTGCATTTGTATTGCCAAACCACCTTGCAGTTGGGAACAGTACTGCCAACTTACAAAACGATGTGCAGATTACAGATGAACGATTACAAGACCAACTTGTTAACCTGTCTAACGAGATGATGCGGGTGATTCACGGTTTGCATTAACAATTTGCTACCATGTAGGCATGGTTACAATTTGCTACCATGAAGGCATGGTTACAACTATTTTATCAATACTCGGTTCAGCATTTGTATTGCACCTCGTCCTTTTCACAGTGACAAAACTGTTTGGAAAAGGTGGCGAAGGGACGCTTGGCGATATTCGCAGTGCCATTGGCTCTTCACTTCCCGCTCCGCTTGGTGTGGCGATTTGGGTTGTAGCGATAACTCTTGTCGCTCAAAAACTTGTTGTACATTACGAACTTACTGAGTTGCTACAGTTCAATGCTGGTGAAGACGTTGTGAACACAGAAGGCGTGATCTCGATGATTCGAACCGGATTGCTCATTCTTCTTGCAACATGGTTTGTTGCTCGTGGAATTCGCGCGTTCGCACGTATCCTAAATGATTGGCACCATAACAAGGAATCCATCGAACTTGATACGACTGCAATTCAAGCGCTTGCCAGTGTTGGGGTTGTCCTTGTATGGGTTGTTGGCTTTATTGTAATGTTGCAAGCCCTTGGGTTGAACATGAATGCAGTGATTACGATTGGTGGCATCGGTGGCGCTGGTGTTGCGTTTGCATCGAAAGATGTTGTTGCAAATTTCTTTGGCGGAATCGTCGTGATGCTCAATCGCCCGTTCAAAGTTGGTGACTCAATTGTTTCAGGCAAAATCGAGGGCAAAGTAACACGCATCGGGTTATACGCAACATATCTAGAATCCGAGGATGGAAATGAATTGTATGTCCCAAACTCCATCTTCAACGCCAGCGAAATCCTCACCAAGAAGTGACAGTCACTTCAACAAGTCTTCGAGGTAGTGAGGCGAGTGCATCCCAAGACATAACAGTTCCTCCTTTTAGAATATCGCAGCAGGATATCAACAAGGACTGTTCATTAGCTAGATTATTGCTAAAATACAACTCTTATGATTCGAAAAGTCCTTCATAGTAAAATTCACCAAGCGGTTGTCACAGAATCACGACCAGATTATTCAGGTTCTCTCACAATTGATGTAGAAATTTTACGAGCTTGTGGAATGCGGGCTAGTGATGCAATTATTGTCGCAAATTGCAACACTGGGGCACGGTTCGAAACGTATGTATTTGAAGGGCAAGCGGGCTCCGGAATCATAGGCATCAATGGAGCAGCTTCCCATTTAGCCTCTGTAGGAGATCGAGTCATTATTATGCATTACGCACAGTTAAATGAAGAAGAGTACGAAGCCCATCGACCACGTGTGTTGATTATGAATGATGATAACACTATTCAAGAATCGCTTACGTACGAACCAAGCCCAACCCCTGTCGCTTGTATTCCTTTCGATTAATCTCGATGCACCCGAGACGTTTCACTGGACATTCCTGAATCCCTCATGATAAGAAATCTGGGTTTCTCCAGACTCACAGAGCAATATTCGATAAAAAGTAGGCAAGCAATCATTGCTGTTCGTGTAAAAAACGCGTCAAACACACCCTTTTTGTATATAAATTACGCAGATTCACATTTTTACACTACAATCACAACGTCTTGGTAGCCTAGTGCCTAGATCTGTGTTTTGTTCTAGGTAGAGTTAGCCGTCCTGTGGGCGGGAAAATAAGGTTAGATTAGAGATATGAAATTGTATATTGGTAACTTAAGTTGGGGAACAACAACCGAAGATTTGAAAGCACACTTCGAACAATTCGGAGCTGTTTCAGATGCAATCGTGATTACAGATCGTCAAAGCGGTCGTTCACGAGGTTTTGGCTTCGTCACAATGGATAATGACGAAGAAGCAAACAAAGCAATGGATGAATGCAATGGCAAGGAACTCGACGGTCGTGAGATTAAATGTAGTGAAGCGACACCTCGAAAAACAGAAGCCTAATTTGTGTGATATTCGATTTTGAAAAGCCCTTGAGCAATCAAGGGCTTTTTTTATCCCACTCTCGCATTACATTTCGCTTACTTGCATAGTCCACCACAATTTGTGCCATCGAACGAGCACCACTTCCAAAGAAATGAGCTTGGTTGTCGCAAGAAAGTTGTTCGTTGTTTCCATATAGGCGCATGTGCACCTCGTTGACTAACAGTGTTGGTGGACGGTGTTTCCCCCTTGCTCTTTGTTGCAAACTATCTGAATTCACGATGTATGATTGAAGACCACGCCAGCGAAAAGATTGCTGACACAATTCTATTACTCAACGAGTTCCATAACCTGCACTCTGTTTCTCCAAGCATCAATGGAGTACAACACGATCGCAGTCCAAATCAATCCAAAGACAATGACTTCTTTCAATCCAAATGGTTCGTCAAACCAAACAGTAGCGAGTACTAATTGACCTGTAGGTGCAATGTATTGCAAGATTCCCATCGTTGAAAGAGGTAACCGCTTGTTCCCGCTCGCAAACAAAAGAAGTGGCACAATAGTAATGAACCCTCCTAGAACCAAACCGATTTTCTGCCAACCCAGCCCGTCAACGATGTATGCCTCGTTGTTTGAAACAAGCCAAAACTGAAGCACTAGACAAATTGGAAAAACAAACGTCATTTCGACTGTAAGCCCTTCTATTGATCCCACGTTCATTTGTTTTCTAAACAAACCATACATTGCAAATGAACCCGCAAGGCACATCGAAATCCAAGGGAGAGAGCCCTGAGAAATCGCAAGGTACACGACTGCGATGATGGCTATAGCAACTGCAATTATTTGCAGTAACCGTAGTCGCTCACCTAAAATCAGATAGCCAAGCGCTACTGTAACGATTGGATTAATGTAGTACCCAAGACTACCCTCTGTAAGACGATCCCATACGACAGCGAGAATAAAAACGATCCAATTCAATGAGATAAAGAGTGTTGATCCAATCAGGAGAAACAAATTCTTACGTTCTCGTAATGCTTTAAAAGCAGATACGAGATTTTTGCGAAAGAGTAAAAGAACAATGAGCAGCGGTAGCCCCGACAAAATCCGCCAAATCAGCAACTCGACGACTGGTATCTCTGCTAAAGTTTTAAAATAAACAGGTGTAGCGATTGCCCACCAAAGATACGCACTAACAGCGAATAGTACCCCTGCAGTTGATTTTGTCTGATGTGTCAAGCGACGAGATACCAGAGTGGGAAGAGGAAAATCCAAATCACATCAACAATATGCCAATACAATCCTCCACACTCAACGGGTGCGTAATATCGCTTTGTAAAATCTCCACGATTTACACGCCACATCAACCAAACTAACACAATCATACCGATTAACACGTGGATACCGTGCAGTCCAGTCATAAGGAAATACAAACCAAAAAAGAGATGCGCATTCGCTGGTCGATTTTCATCAAGTTGTGGCACTTTTGGTCGTTTATATACAGCCATCCGCTGTGCTTCGGATGCACTTTCAGGAGCTAACCCACTAGGTGCACTATTTGCGTTTGGTACAGTCGAGTGCGGCAAATCTTCAATGAGTGGAAGTGTTTCTGCAGAAGTTGCATTATCTACAGGATTGAGGGCAACGCTATGTATCTCTTCTACTTCAGTTTCTCCAATTGGTGCAGCTGGAATCTCAAGT
This sequence comes from uncultured Isosphaeraceae bacterium, assembly GCA_964624985.1. Lineage (GTDB taxonomy): Bacteria > Planctomycetota > Phycisphaerae > Phycisphaerales > SM1A02. The sequence goes on from CAZVAE010000016.1 coordinate 5,416, forward strand.
GTACGGAGGTATGCAATGATATCTGAGATTTGAGAATCTTTAAGCATCGGGTTGCCGCCCTTTGGAGGCATCTGTAACTGCAGAGTACTTTCTGGATCATTCGCAGTTCGACCTTCATTGATAAAATCTAACAGTTCAGCATCACTATGATTACGTACATACGAACTCGTATTCAGTACTGTGCCCTGACCTGGCACACCTTCGCCGCTCGCTCCGTGGCAAGAGCGGCACGTTGCATCCCACAACATTTTTCCATTTTCAGCATCACCATGCCCCGCCGCAACTGCACCATGGTCTCCACCCATATCATCACCATGATCACTGGTTTGGTAAAACGCCATACCGCCTAGCAAATGATCGTGAAACTTATGTTCGTATTCAATTGATTTGATACCCATAAAACCTGCGGCACAAATAAATGTAATCGCTAGCGAAACAATCGCAAGGCGTTTTTGCTCACGCTGAACATACGTAATGGCCATCGCCATCGTCAAACTACTGATAAGTAAGACGGCAGTGTTTGCTGCCCCATACCGCTCGTCTAAAAATTGCTCGCCCCAAACAAAGAGATCTTCGTGGTTTGCACGAAAAACAGCATAACCGCAGAACAATCCACCAAAGAGCAAGACTTCAGTCGCTAAAAAGAGCCAAATACCCAACTTTGCAGCATCGTGTTGTTGGTGCATATCACGATAGTGATGTTGGACATGTAGTTCATGGCTGTGGGACATCGATGGAAACTCCAAAATCTGGGTAAGAAAGGGGTAAGTATAACCATTTTTACCGGTGAAATTGGCGCGCGAAATCAACTTTCATACAACAAAAAATTCACAAACCGCGTACTATCTTCTCCTAGACGTGGACCTTTTCATACCCATCTTATTACTCATGCAACTCCTCTCACCGGAGCCAGATATGCCAAACGCTCAGCGAAACTATTCACGTGCAGGTTATGACATTACGCCCCTTACAACTGATGCGAAAAAGCCATTACTTGAAGCGCTCGATGAGGAAACTTTCCGCATCACCCAACAGGCAGGCACTGAGGAGCCCTTCTGCGGCACGTTACTAGACAATAAGAAAGATGGTTTCTATGCATGTACGGTGTGCGGATTACCTCTATTCTCAAGCGAACATAAATTCACTTCTGGGACAGGGTGGCCAAGTTTCTTTTCACCTTTTGCACCTGAACACGTCGCAACCCGTGATGACAACAAGTTTGGCATGCAACGTACAGAAATCGTATGTGCTAGGTGTGATGCTCATCTTGGTCACGTGTTTGATGATGGACCAAAACCAACAGGCAAGCGACACTGCTTAAACTCTGCCTCTCTTGAATTCATAGAAGAAGGTGATGAGATTCCAGAAAATTCAAAACCAGTAGAAAGTGAAGTAGCTTATTTTGCGGGTGGATGTTTCTGGGGACTTGAGCATTGGTTCCAAAAGGGTGAGGGAGTCATTGATGTGGCTAGCGGATACATGCAAGGCGATACTAAAGATCCAACATATAAAGAAATCTGTTCTGGAACCACCGGTCATGCAGAGACGGTAAAAGTTGTTTTCGACCCTGATGTCATTTCGTATGAAACTTTGTTGCAAGCATTCTTCAAGATGCATAATCCAACTGAAGTAAACAGACAGGGACCAGATGTCGGTTCTCAATATCGTTCTGGCATTTGGACTACATCTGATAAACAGGAAAAACTCGCTAACGTCTTTGTTGATTCTTTAAACAAATCAGAAGCGTTTAAAGCGCCTATTGCAACAGAAGTTGAACCAGCGATGAAATTTTATCTAGCCGAGGATGGACATCAGGATTACATTGAGAACACTGGTCGAGCTTGCCACGTCACAAATCCTTGGGATTAATCTTCTTCTTCACTGTTTCTACGCAACACAACGAGAATCACAAAAGCAAGGAACGTTGCAGAAAACGCTAACAAGAATTGCCCTAATCCAATTGCCACGCCAATTGCAGCTGTCATCCAAATCCCAGATGCCGTTGTCATCCCTTGTACTCTGCCTCTAGATTGAATAATCGTGCCCGCACCTAGAAAACCGATACCTCCAACGATTCCTGCAATAACCCTGCTGGTATCAAGTCGAACCATGGCTTCAATTCCTGCAGCTTGCTCAACAGTTGCAAGTTGAACCATCGCGGACACTCCGACTAGCGTAAATGTCGCCGAACCAAGACTGACCAATGACATCGTTCTTAGACCCGCAGGCTTGCTTCTTAATCTTCGATCGAGTCCAATCAATGCTCCAAGAACAGCTGCAAGCAGTAAACGGATCATGATTTCTGATGGTGCGACATTCATTGTTGTTCCATTGTATCCATTTGGGTAAGTAAAAATGTCCGTTCTTCTAAAAATGCTTTCTCTCGCTTTGCTAAATGTGTTTTTATATGATCGAGTTGTTTTTCCGCTTCCCTTCTCGCTTTCCTTGAATCTCCACCATGTCTCGGGTCTTCTTCGATCTGCTCTAAATCCATTGCCATCACAAGTGCAACAAAATCTGCATCGATGACTGGTTCGCCTGCTGCTGCTGCAACATCATCAAGCGCTTTTAACTCCTCAACAATTCGCCTAGTAACTTCTTCTACATTTTCTTGTGAACCAAACATCAACAGTGATTCTCTGGTTTCACTTCGTCTTTGCTCAATAGATTCTTCCAAATCATCGATACGAGTATGCAACTCCTTTGTTACATGATCAATAGGAATAGGAGGATTCGGCGGTTCAAACTCATGCAATGTGATGTTCGACCCTCGCTTGACCATTTTGCAAAACCAACCCGAAATTTTGTATGCCTCTTTCAATCGCCTCATCGCTGTTGGAACTGGAGTTGGGCTACCGTGCACTGCAGCATTTCCATCCCTACGAATAGCGTGCATACTGTCTGCTTGTCGCCTTGGTACTACTCCGCTTCGTTCGAGAGCACCTAGCATCGCTCCTAAATCCTTCGAGATATCACCTCGCATCTGTAGCGTAGTTAACTTCTTCGCCATAGTCTCAATCATGAGACGTAACTTAAACATACATGAGTCTGGGTCAGTGTGCACATATTCTTCTGCCTGCTTTGCGAGTTCAGCAACTCGTGGGTCAAATCGTTCAAGAAACTTGAAATTCGTTTCAGTTTTCTTCATGACTCCGCGCCATGTGGTCTGAGCATAGACGCAATAACACGTGCATTTACACAGCATCTTTGAAAGTCGTCTGGAGTGATTTCAATTGCAGAAGCAAGCATTGAGGCCCAGCGAACTTCCAACGGTTTCATTTTTCTATCCGCATACGAAATCATCATCACGCCTGTCAGAATCTTTTCGGAAAGCTCTTTCGGCAACTGTCGGATTCCAGAAAGACAATCAATCAGTGTTTTGTTCGAAATATTTTTGTCTTCTTTTGCATGTCGGCAGACTTCCTCACTGAACCCGAGAATTGCCTGTGCATACAACCCAGTTGCCGCTTCTTGAACCGATTGCATATCTTCACATGCAACGGCCATCGCTCTTGCAGCGAGAAACCAGAGCGATGCAACTCGAATTGGATTTACTTCTTCCATGTAAAACTGATTGTACCCATTCAAGAGGTGGGAGCAGTCTATATCGCTATTTCTGACGAGTTATGACGTTATTTCCGATTTGCGAATAGAATTTCTCACCTTTGCAACGATGGTAATGAGAAGATAGGTAGATTATCCATTGGAACAAAATAGAAAAATTTCTGAGATTTCTTAAAAAAGCCCTAGAAATCTCTTGAAGAACGTCTTCTATCCCTTACAGTGCGTGGTAGTGAGGTATGGAGAAGTACCTACGAGAAGAGAAACTAGCGTTTGGATAGCGTAACAAAGGAAAGAGAGAGATATGAAACATTTAATCGTAACAGGACTCTTTAGTTCGATGGTTGCAGGAGTTGCTTCTGCTGACTTGTTGTATTACACAAGTTTCGAAGATCCTAACGATCTTGGAAGTAAGTACTACGATACAGGCGATGCAGGAGTTGATCATTGGCTCGTTAACAATGCAGGCGAAGCTGCAGTTAATGGCGATGGCTTTAGTGCATGGTATGGTTCAACAGATGGCGTTGGTTTGACAGATGGCGACTTTGTTGGAGTTTCAGATTACACTGGAGGTGTAGGTTCTTGGTACGACGGTGATCAGGGATATCAAATCTCAGATACCGATGGTACTTTTGAACTCCACTTCGATGGATATGAAGGCGTTGCTGATTCAGTTTCCCTTGCAATTTTTATCGCAGATACTGGCTATGAAGCAACAGATTACCTTTCAATTCATTGGGGCGATGGCGATTTAGGTGGTGGTCCTTTGTGGGAGTTACTTGGCACTAGTGGTGATGGCAACGGTTCAGATCTTGAAGACGCTTCTGGCGAGTGGATGTTCCTTGAACTTGATGTTTCAGAATTAGGTGCAGGACACCTTCATGTTCGGGTCGAAAACAACTCCGGCTCTGAAGCGATCTACATTGACTCAGTCTCAATTATGGGTGGTGTCATTCCAGCACCCGGTGCACTTGCACTTCTTGGCTTCGCGGGAATCGCAAGCCGACGTCGTCGACAGTAGTCGATTAAGTTATCCAAATTTAAAAAAACCTCTGCTTTGCAGAGGTTTTTTTATTCATGTACTTTGTAAGATTTGTTACGGACAAGCACCCCATGCTGAAATGACTTCAATCACGTCGTTGACTTCGACAGAACCATCGCCATTTAAATCGGCTGGGCATCCAACACATACTGTGTCTTCACATACAACCAATTCGCCTTCAAAAATGCCATCAGCCTCTTCACAAGATGCCATTGTTGCTGCCATAACACAGACGTTTTCGATGCAGCATGCACCAGCGGTCTCGCCAACGCACTCAACCATCGCACATATGGTCTCTTCACCGCCCCATACACCTCCACCATCAAGGCATTCTGTATAGGTCATCACCCAACAAGCCGTACCTCCACAACATGCACCCTCGCCAGATGAACAACCTAATATTTCACCGATGATGACAGGTTGTTCTTCTGAAAAATCTCCAATCTCATCGCAAATCAAATTTGTACAGATTGTAGGGTTTTCCAATGTCGCGCTACTTAAGTGAATCTCCATCACGCCACTTTCTCCAACTCCGTTACAATCGCTATCTGCAATGTTTCCATCAAATGTGCAGTTCGAAAATGATGCTTGACTACTACGCAAGTTCGCAGCACCACCGCCATCGCCAGCTGTATTGCTTAGGAATGACGTATCTGAAAATGTTGAATCTCCACCTGAGTAACTATAGAATCCCCCGCCATCTTCAGTCGCCGAGTTTGAATCAATAATACAGGATTGCACCGACAGCGAGGATGAATTGTTGTAAATTGCCCCGCCATTTTTTGAACCTATGTTCTGGTTGAATTCTACGTTAGTAATAGTTAGATTTCCGCTGCCTTTCTTATAGTAGATGGCGGATCCACTTGTTCCGGAGTTGCCCGAAAAAGTCCCGTCTGAGATGAACCCTTCACAACCAACAAGATAGATACCAGCACCAGTCTTTACGGAGATGTTCCCTGTAATGTGAACGTTACTCAGAGAAAGCCTACTTCCATCAGCGTAGATACCGCCACCGAACCGCGAAGCACTGTTACTAGAGATGATGCAATTTTGGATTGTAGGCGAGGACCCAATCATATAAATACCACCACCATCTTGGGAACTACCATTTCGAATCGTAAAACCTTCAAGAACGGCTGATTCAGTTTCAGCAGTGGTAAACTTTACAACTGAGCCACTTGATACCCCACCATCAATAAACGTACCACTAGGATCACCGCTCGCACTTGAAACGGTGATGCCCTTGCCTAGAAAGTCGATTATCTCGGAGTAGATTCCCGCATCTACTGAAATGACATCACCTTCTTCAGCAACATCGATTGCAGATTGAATCGATCCATATTCGGAAGGAACCAGAATGGTATCTGCAAAGGCAGTTCCGGAACTTGCTGCCACGACAGCACCAGCCAATAAATTGATATATCGCATTGCGTTCTCCTATTGTCTTCTTTCAACAATCTACTGTTAATACTATAGTTATACGCCTCATTTGCAAGAAAAACGGCTTACTGAACTATATTTGTTGCCCTCACAAACGGAATTTGCAAATGAATATGGTGCGATAACTTAATTTGTGAAACTAGGCAAGTACCAAAGCCCCCATCATTTGTTACACTCCCAATTGCGTTTTTATGACTTTATAAGCCGATTTATCATTGAACTAACACATCAGCCAAGGATGGCCAGAACGCACTAGAAAAGGATTTCAAGCAAGACATGGATGTTTTCTCAATACACGGCGGACAACGACTAACGGGTAAAATTTCGGTTGATGGCTCAAAAAATGCTGCACTACCATTACTTGCTGCGGGTTTATTGAGTGATGAACCAGTTTCCTATTCCTCGGTCCCAGAACTATCTGACATCGCAAACATGGTGCAGTTACTTGAAGAACTTGGCTGTGATATAGAGAGAGAAGGTGATTCACTCACTCTTCAAACCAAAGATCATTCCAAATCACATGCCAGATATGACCTGGTGCGAACTATGCGAGCTAGTGTTTGTGTCCTTGGTCCACTTCTTGCGAAAAGAGGCGAGGTCCGTATTTCGATGCCTGGTGGTTGTTCATTTGGTGACCGACCGATTGACCTTCACTTAAGAGGTCTTGAAGCGCTTGGAGCAGAGATACATCTTGAAAGTGGTGACATTATTGCTCGATGTTCTAAGTTACAAGGTGCAACTATTTTTTTAGGGGGCCCCTTCGGTTCAACAGTTTTAGGAACTGCAAATGTAATGAGTGCAGCAACACTCGCAAAGGGTACAACAATCATTGAATCAGCTGCATGTGAACCAGAGATTGCTGATGTCGCAAATCTTCTCAATGCAATGGGCGCGAAAATTACTGGAGCAGGTACGCCTCGGATTACTATTGAGGGTGTCGAGAAACTTGGGAGTGCTTCTCATACGGTCATGCCTGACAGAATTGTTGCGGGTACTTGGGCGATTGCGACTGCAATTACAAACGGGGATGTACTTATTGAGCGGTTCCCACTTGATCATCTACTTGCGGTTAAAGATGTATTCACAACCATAGGTGTGAACGTCCTACAGACAGACCTAACTCAAGATAGCACTTCTTGCACTATTCAAGTTGTTGGAAATCCAAACATAACACCCGTCATGTTTACGACTCAGCCGTATCCAGGTTTTCCAACAGATCTTCAAGCACAAATGATGGCACTTCTTTGTATCGCACAGGGAAACAGTATTATCACCGAGAAAATTTATCCAGAGAGATTTATGCATGTCCCAGAGCTAAGCCGGATGGGAGCAAAACTCGTGAAACAAGGTTCAACTGTAGTTGTGCAAGGAGTTGAGCGTCTGATTGGAGCGCCGGTCATGGCGAGCGATTTGCGTGCTTCAGCGAGTCTTGTCATTGCAGGATTAGCAGCAGAGGGTGAGACACGGATTAGTCGCGTATACCACTTAGACAGAGGGTATGCAGCAATGGAGAAAACGCTCACCAATCTCGGTGCGAATATCAAGCGAGAAAATGATTCAAAAGCGGATGAATCACTTCCTGTTGTTGAGACTCTTTCGGCAGAGAAACTCGTACAAACCGACCGCTGATGCTATACCAACATTTAGTGAAGGGACATGAGGCGCCATAGGTATCTCTACAATCTCATCACAAACTGACAGTGTACTTGCAGACAATCCATTTTTCTCTTCGCCCATAATCAAACCAAACTTATCTTTTTGTTCAACTTCCCAAAGTGACACTGCATCTACACAGGTTTCACATCCAATAAGTGTGACATTTAACTCCGATTGTATCTCTTTAAGTGACGCAATCCAATCGTCCGTAGTTGCCCATGGAACAGATAACGCATGTCCCATCGACACTCGAATCGCTTTCCTATAGAGTGGATCGCAACATGTTGAATCGAGAATCACTGCGTCAACCCCAAAAGCTGCTGCATTACGAAAGAGAGTTCCCATGTTGTCAACATTCGTTATGCCTTCTGCAAACAACAAAGCAATCTTATCTTTAGACTGAAGTGATGTTTTAATCGATTGAATACTCGCCGTTGATTTCGCAGGTCGATGCGCCAAAGCGAGAGTGCCTCTGTGAATATGGAATCCAGAAATCGAAGACATTAATGAAACATCTGCAACGTACACTTCTAAAGATTCCTCAATAAAAGGAGATAGACGTTCGTATTTTTCTGGAGAAAGAAAAAGGGAGTGAATGTCTAAGTGTGAATTGAGTAACCGACGGACGACCAGTTCTGACTCAGCCATACAGAGGTGCCGACGACCGCGCAAATCTGCATCTCGAACACTGCGGTACAAATCAACACGCGGATCATCTATAGATGTAATAATTGTTGGAGAAGTCATTTCAATAGCACGCTATCGATTCGGGAATTCCTGTTTCATTTCCTCAAGTATTTTTAAACGTGCCTTTTCAAACGCATCAGCGCTCTCTTGAAGAGTTTCCGCTATAGACGCAGCATCAACTGGCGCATTTGGTGATACTGATGCCTCTTGGAGCATGGATGCTGATTCTTTCAAATCAGACAGTGCAGTAAGAAGTTGCCATGAGGCAGCTTGAAGTTGCTCATAGGCGATCTCTCTATCGGTTGGACGATAAAGTAATCGCCAAGGACTTGCTGAAATTTCATCAATTGCTCTTTCAGCTCGTTCAGAAATTTGGTTCGCATTCTGAATAATGTTTGAGATTTTTGAAGCCCACTGTGGCGAACTCTTCTTGTATGTTGAACTCATCGCTTCAAGATTTTGCATTGCTGCTTTTAAAGACTGCATCGATTGTTCCACATCTGGAAGAATGTTTGTTCTTACATCTTGAACCATTTCTTGCACACTTTTCAGAGTGGAATCTAATCTAGCCGGCAATGCCTTGCTATCTGTTAAGATTGTTGTGATTGAACTTTCCCAATCTGGCCATGCAGTTCCAGTTGATTCTAAGATTGCACCTAGTGATTCTAAGCTAGATTTTGCTGATTGAATTGCGTTATTTAATGAATCCGATTCTTCCTGCCCAAGCAACATAGTCAGAGCACCACCATCATTTGATAATGCTTCTGTAATCTTCCGCAAAGCTTTTAGAGACTTTGAGATGTTCACTTCAGCATCTCTGCCAAGCAACTGAGTCATCATCGTTTCTGTACTTCCCAACAATTGTGTAGCTGAAGTAGCAATTTCTCCATTGCCTACATTTGAAATTTCTAACCATCCAGTTGAGCCAAGTAATCCTGCTCTAGATTGAATTGAAGCATTCGAATATAGTGAGAATTGTTTGTCAATCTCGAATGAAACATTAATATTCGTCGTTGGCTCATCCTTCACAACAACGGGTGTTACAGTATTTACTTGACCGATGATGACACCCCCGAGTTGGACTTTTGAACCAGTTGCAAGAGTTCCAACTCCATCAGCTACTGTAAAGGTAACGTTGTATTGGTGCACAGTAGTCGTAATTCGAGACCAAGCATCGGTCAGTATCGTGAAGTCTACTAATCCGAGAATCAAGGATAAAG
>CAZVAE010000017.1:0-749 GCA_964624985.1 uncultured Isosphaeraceae bacterium
ACGGTCTAACGGATGAATGGGAGAGTGGTGATAATCGTACATTTACGATTACTGAGATTGGCCGTTATACACCCGCCCCTGTCCAAGCAACGACGATTGGAACCGCAGAAGTTGGGTATATGGTCGCTGCAATCAAGACTCTCGAAGATGTCCGTATTGGAGACACCATCACCATTGAATCGGACCCCGCAACAACACCGCTTGCTGGTTATGAAGAGCCAAAGCAAATGGTCTTCTGTGATTTTTACCCCGCATCGAGTGAAGAAGGAAGCAAAAAAACAGAATTTGAAACATTGCGAGAAGCTGTTGAGAAGTTACGACTGAATGATTCAAGTTTTACGTTTGAGACACAACACTCAGAAGCACTGGGATTTGGTTTTCGTTGTGGGTTCCTCGGTTTGTTGCATATGGAGATTGTTCAAGAGCGTCTTGAACGTGAGGGTGGGGCTGAAATCATCCAGACTGCTCCAACTGTCAACTACAAAATTGAAATGACAAATGGAGAAGTGCTCAATATTCATAACCCCGCTGACTTACCTGACCCCTCACAAATCAAAGATATTTGTGAACCAATCGTAAACGTTGAAATCATCTGTCCAGACGATTCAATAGGAGATCTGATGCGATTGTGTGAAGGTCGGCGCGGAATCTTTAAAGGCCAAAAGTTCATTTCCGAGGGTCGGCAAATGCTCGACTACGAATTGCCGCTTGCAGAGATTATTTATGATTTTTATGACAAACTCAAGTCA
>CAZVAE010000017.1:759-14878 GCA_964624985.1 uncultured Isosphaeraceae bacterium
TATGAGATTACTGAGTATCGGGCTGACAGGCTCGTCAAAGTCTCAATCCTCGTCAATGGACAGCCCGTTGAAGCGCTCAGTATGATTTGTCATCGTGATAAGGCTGAAACCAGAACGAGAGGTATGCTCTTAAAACTACGGAAGCAAATTGACAAACACCAATTCGAAATTGCACTCCAAGCAGCAATTGGTGGAAAAATTATTGCTCGAGAAACTGTAAAGAGCTTGAGGAAGAATGTAACTGCGAAATGTTATGGCGGTGATGTAACCCGAAAACGAAAACTCTTAGAGAAACAAAAGAAAGGGAAGCGACGTATGAAAGCTATCGGCAACGTACATATTCCTCAATCTGCGTTTCTCTCTATTCTTGAACAAGGCGACGACTAATGCAAACCAAATCAACACTCTACTCAATCCTCATCGCAACTCTACTTTTTGCAGGTGTCGTATCGACTGCCGTCATTGGCGGTGATGACCAAGGAGCACTCGGCCCTGTAGATTCAATTACATTCGCAGGCGAAAAGGAACTTGTGTTAAAAAATAGTGGCGGGCATTTGGGATGGGGAGAAGGAAAGACGAATCGAGTTTGGTCGGTTGGTTTCATGGAAACTGGAAAAGCACTCTCTCAGTTACTTCAAACAGATCATTTTCGTGATGCTCGTGAAGAGTTGAACGAAGAACTAAACGAACAAATGGAGGAAGTGAAAAATCTTATGGAATCGCTTCGACAAGAAGGTCAAGCCATCGGGCCCGATAGCCCAGATGCTCCAGCATTCCGTCAACGATGGGAACAAGCGTATGGTGAGTTTCAACATATGCAACAACTCGTCGCAGAGTCAAGAGCAACGTTGATGGCTGAGCAGATGCAAGAAGCGTACAAAGAAATTTTAGAAGCAGTAAATGTTGTTTCAGAACGGATGGATATCGATATGGTTCTTCGATTCATCCCACCGGATGGGGAGTTTGAGCAAGCAAATCCGGATGCAACAATCTTACAGATTCGATTGCGAACTGCACTGCGTTTGCCTAATGGAATTGATATCACTGATGATGTTCTTGCTGAACTTGGTTTAGACGACTAATCGCCAAGCGAAATGTTTCTGACGTCACTTCCTTAACTTCATCCATGCTTGGGCAGTCGTGCCCCTTGAGTTCTTTAAGGGATGTGACTCGTCGTCCTGTTAATCCACACGGCACAATGTACGAAAAGTGCTCCATCGTTGGCATTACGTTTAGTGCAAACCCGTGCATCGAGACCCACCGCGAGATACGGACTCCCATCGCGCATATTTTTGCACCATCAACCCAAACACCTGTGGCACATTCATCCCGTTGTGCATTGACCCCGAAATGGCCAAGTACTTCAATGATTGTCTCCTCTAAAAACCGCATATAGCCGTGTAATCGAAGAGAAAGTGCATTCAAATCAAGAATGGGGTATCCAACAAGTTGACCAGGTCCATGGTACGTAATGTCGCCTCCCCGATCAGTAACTGCGACATGAATCCCTTTTGACTTGAGCTGTTCTTCTGTTGCAAGAAGATGTTCTTTTGAGGTAGAGCGTCGACTTATCGTTATAACTGGTGGAGTATGTTCAAGGAGAAGAAGATGAAATGGTGAGGTTGTGCTACACGTTCGCGCATCGATGACATCCTTTTGAATCTGTCGCTGCAATCGTAGCGCAGATTCATACTCCATTTTTCCAAGATCTTGTATTTCAAGTCGGCACGACATCGTAATTCTTGAGATGATACCCTTGCGATGCCCGAAATACATCCCACAGCAATTTTAGATGGTGAGATTACGCTTGCCGATGACGTCGTCATTGGCCCTTACTCTGTGCTGAGGGGAGCAATCACTATTGGAAGTGGGACTACCGTCATCGGCAACAGTTACCTTACAGGCACCCTCAGCATCGGCGAGAACAACACCATTTATCCCTTCACTTCGATAGGATTTGCTGCACAGGATGTGAACTTTCCACACGATTTGTACGAACCAGGAATTGTCATTGGTGACAACAATATCTTTCGCGAACACGTCACTGTGCACCGAGCGACGCAAGAGAAACCAACATCCATTGGCAATGACAACATGTTCATGGCGAGTTCACACATTGCTCATGACTGCGTTGTTGGAAACAACAACACACTCGTAAACGCAGTGTTACTTGCAGGGCATGTGCATCTTCAAGACAATGTTTTGATTGGGGGAGATGCTGCGGTTCACCAATTTGTGACAATTGGCAAGGGCGCAATGATTATTGGCATGGGCTACGCCTCGTATGATTTGCTTCCCCATTTCATGATTACTGGACCGAACATCGTTGGTTCAGTGAATATCGTGGGGATGCGTAGAAGCGGGATGTCGAAAGATGAGATTCGGAGACGAACCGATATTTATAAGTTGATATACAAGAGTGGCAATACCGTTGCAAAGTCTGTGAAACAACTGGTCGATGAGGGTGATTCCATTGCAATGGAATATGTTAAATGTGTCGAATCATCCCGAAGAGGAATCATCGCTCCGTTCCATCCGAAACGCAGCGAGCGCCGGGGGGTCGTCCTTTCAGATGAGTGATCTTTCGTTTTTTGTTCTTGGCAGTGGCTCTTCCGGAAACTGTTCACTCTTACGTATTGGTACAGAGTGGGTCATGATTGATGCGGGGTTTTCGATGAAGCAAACCAAGGAGCGGATGCGAACGCATGGTGTGCAACTCGCCGATGTACAGGATGTTGTTGTCACACATTTTGACCGCGATCATTTCAATCCCGTTTGGTGCAAAACATTTAAGCAGCGAGGGATTCGGGTCCATCTCCATGAACAACACAAGAATCGAGCGTTACGAATCGGTCTCGATGAAACTTGTATTGTGCCTTTTGCAGGCAACTTGCAATTACATAACGCACACATTGAAGCCGTACGGTTTGCACATGATATGCTTGGCACCGTCGGCTTCATTATTGATACAGGACATGTACGATTTGGATTTGCCACTGATTTAGGGCGAGTCCCACAGCAGTTGCTCGACCGATTTGTCGATTTGGATGCGGTTGCCATTGAATCCAATTACGACCCTATCATGCAAGAAATGAGCAATCGACCAGATGCATTGAAGCGACGAATTATGGATGGGGAGGGTCACCTTTCCAATGAACAATCGCTCGCTGCTGTCTGCCATATTGCTTCTGAATCGGATCTACAACATATCGTCTTGTTGCATCTCTCTCGACAATGCAATACCCCATCAGCAATTCAAGCCCTCTATGAGGATCATTCTCCACATTTGACCCCATTGCTGACCCTCACTAGCCAAGAACGGTGTTCGCGGCTGCTCTCAATCGTCAAACAGCCTGCAAGAGCCACATAAACCTCTTTATTACAATATGTTGCATCTCTGAACTGCGCTTGTCCTTTTCCTGAAAAACCCAACGCAAAACCCACTCTGTTGCCGATATGTAGGGTGCTATGGGAACTACTGCTATACGTACGCGCCGTGGGTCGTCAAATCGCCCTTCATCACTCACCACCGCTGACCTCTCATCGAGGATTTTGTGGATTTCAAGTGCAACCCTTGCCCTTTTCCTCGCCGTTGCTCTTCTTTCATTTCATGTGGCTGACCCCCCTTCTCATGTTGTCGCAATGCACAATGATCCAATTGCGAACTGGTGTGGCATCGTTGGGGCCTGGATTGCCTATTGGACGTATCACGTTCTTGGGTTTGGTGGTTGGGTTCTGATTATTGGCGGTGGAGCGTGGGTCACGCTTGTCTTTCGTGGTGCTGAATGTACTCACGCTTCAGTCCGAGCGCTTGGTCTACTCATTATGGCCATCGCTGTTTCATGTTTCCACGAATTGTTGCTTCCTGGATTGGGCTCATTGGCAGGAGCAAAGGCGGGCCTCATCGCAAAAACAATCGTGACGCAACTCACAACAAGTTTTAATCCGTTTGGTGCTTTCCTCATTATCTTTGCTGCATTTTCAATTGGTCTTGTTGTTACTGCTGAAAAGATTGCCTTCGCAATCCCATCTTTCCTATTTGCTCTGTTCCAACGAACGCTACTTCTCCGGAAAGCGACCATACGAAAACCTTCGCTCTCCATGCTGCGATTGAATCGCACTGCCCTACTTGAACAGGAAGAAGAAATTGAAGAAGATTGGGATGATGAATATCCTGAAGATGAGTACGAAGAGTATGACGATGATGAATTTGAAGACGAAGATGAAGAGGAGCCTCGCAAAAAGTTATCGCCCGCAGAACTCATGAAAAAAATGGCGAAACTGCCCGTTCGTGTTGCTACTGCGGGTAAGACCGCGAAGGATTCAGATATTCAGCGACCCGACAATTTTGAAGGGTACATTTTCCCCTCTCTTGATTTGCTTGAGGATCCGCCAGAGGGGTTTGGCGAATCAATCGAAGAACTCGTAAGGCAACAAGCTGCGGACCTTGAAGAAACGTTACAAATGTATGGGATTGATGGTGAAGTTTCTGGCATTGAAGCGGGACCAACCATCACCCTGTACTCCATTGATTTGGCGCCTGGTACAAAAGTGTCGAGCATCAACACCGTCGCAAGTGATCTCGCACGTAGTCTCGGCGCGCCTAACATTCGTATTGTTCCAAACACAGCTGGTCGAAAAACAGTCGGAATCGAAGTGCCTAATCCTGAACGCGAAACGGTCTGCATCAAAGAGCTAATGAGTAGTAAAAAGGCTGAAAAAATGAAACTACCAATGTTCCTTGGTAAAGATGCGTCGGGTGAACCGATGGTTGAAGACTTAACAAAAATGCCTCATATGCTTGTAGCTGGCACAACGGGTTCAGGTAAAAGTGTTTGTATCAACTCGATCATCGCAGGATGGATGTACACAAAAAGGCCTGACGAATTGAAATTGATTTTGGTAGATCCAAAGATGGTTGAACTCAGCCAATTCGCAGACATCCCACATCTCGCATGTCCTGTTGTCACAGAGATGGGAAGAGCTGCTGCGATATTAGAATGGGCTGTTGCAAGGATGGAAGAACGATACCAGATCTTCCAAAAACTTGGTGTTCGAGATTTACTCGGGTTCAATGAGTTAACTGAAGATGAAATTTACAAGATTTTAGACCCTCAAACTGAAGAAGCGAAAGCAAGAATTCCTGTCAAACTCCCCTACATTGTTTTCATCATTGACGAGCTCGCTGACCTCATGATGACCGCAAAAGACGTCGAGCAAGCGATTGTGCGAATTGCACAAAAGGCAAGAGCGGTTGGTATTCACCTTATTCTTGCGACTCAACGTCCTGAGGCAAAAGTGGTGACTGGACTGATTAAATCAAATATGCCTTGCCGAGTTGCATTTAAAGTCAGCAGTGGCATGGATAGCCGGATCGTGCTTGATACAAAGGGTGCTGAATTGCTTTTGGGTAATGGAGACATGTTGCATATCTCTCCCGGAACGACGACCGCAAATCGTTCACAAGGCACGTTTGTCTCCCCGAAGGAAATTCGCTCAATCGTAAAACACCTTAAAGAAGTTGCAGAACCAAACTTTGAACGAAGTTTGGTTCAAATCAAAGCGCATGGAAGTGGTGGCATGGATTCTGGAGGCGAAGTCCAAGAACGCGATGATCTCTTTGACGAGGCTGTCCGAATCATGATTGAGAGCGGTCGTGGCTCAGTCTCCTTGCTCCAACGTCGAATGGGTATTGGATATGGTCGCGCTTCACGCCTTGTAGACCAAATGGCACTTGCAGGTATAGTTGGTGAACACAAGGGCTCTGTCGCTCGAGAAATCCTCATTTCGATCGAAGATTGGGATGAGATGCAAGAACTCGAGGCGGGTGATGACGATTTTTGATTGACGCTGAACAGAATTTCATCCCCCTGACGAATTACGTTCATACCTTGAATTTCAGTCTTTAAAAATTTTTGGGTCGATACCAAAAATCTGCCGATACAAACTCTGTACTCGTGGCAACCCTTTTGGCGAAAGACCAAAAGTTGGAAACCAGAAGGTAGTGCCACGACGACCAAGGCAATGTGTCTTGGGCGGTGTGCCCTCCGGATGTAGGAGGGATTCAACGCTCGGCGGCGTCAAGAGGGACGCGACGGTTGAGCAAGACAGCGTATATAAGGAGGTGATCAGTGATTGAATTATGTGACTGTACAAGAGGGCTTCGCGGAACCTGAGCCCGTAGACCCAACGGGTTTACAGGTGCGAAGCCCCGACAGGACTTATGCTCGGCGGTTGCTCTAAGCAACCGCCGAGTTTTTTTTGCTCTGATATCCTGTACCTATGAGCGACCAATCCAAACTGCAAATCATGACTGCTGAGATGCTCGAACTTGCTGAGCAAATCAAACTAGGCGGCGGAGCCCGAGGAATCGAACGTCAACATCGACACGACCGACTTACTGCAAGAGAACGAATCGAATTGCTTATCGATAAGGGGACACCGCATTTTGAGTGTGGACTTTTTGTTGCTCTCAATATGTATGAAGAATATGGCGGTGCTCCATCAGCAAGTGTCATTACAACGATTGCCCAAGTAGGTGGCAAGCATTGCATGGTGATTGCAAATGACGCAACAGTGAAAGCTGGCGCGTTCTTCCCAATGACTTGCAAAAAAATAATCCGTGCACAAACAATCGCACAACGTGCAAGATTGCCTCTGCTTTACCTTGTTGATTCAGCAGGAGTGTTTCTTCCATTGCAAGAAGATGTATTCCCTGATACCGACGACTTTGGACGTATATTCAGAAACAACGCGGTAATCTCTGCCGATGGCATTTCGCAAATCGCAGCAATCATGGGAAATTGTGTTGCAGGTGGTGGGTACTTGCCTGTGCTCTGCGACACTCTTTTAATGACTGAAGGAAGTGGTCTCTACCTCGCAGGTCCAGCGCTCGTCAAAGCAGCCATTGGACAAGATGTTGAGAATGAAGAGCTTGGTGGTGCTGAAATGCACGCCGAAGTTTCTGGAACTATCGATTTTCATGAACCCGACGACGAAGCATGCATTAAACGATTGCAATCACTCGTCCATAGTGACATGTCTGTGCTACCCGTTGCACAACCACCCTACGAGCCACTTGCACCTGCCAAAACAAGCGATGATCTTCTTTCAGTGTTCAAAACTGAACCTCACGAACAATACGACATGAATGAACTTCTTCAATGTGTTGTGGATGACGAAAGTTACAATGAATACAAAGCGGATTACGGACGTTCTATGGTATGTGGATACGCAAGGATCGGTGGTTGGCCATGTGGCGTTGTTGCAAACCAGCGACAATTGACAGAGAAGAAAATGCCTGGCGGGAAGGCGGGACCTTCAACCTCGACGAATATGCCAGCAGTGATTTATACCGAAGCAGCTGATAAAGCGGCTCGTTTCATTATGGATTGCAATCAGAAAAAATTGCCAATTATCTTTGTAAATGACACCACTGGTTTTATGGTTGGGAGAGATAGTGAACAAGCAGGCATCATTCGTAGTGGCGCAAAGATGGTGAACGCGATGAGCAACTGTGTTGTTCCAAAAATTACACTTATTGTTGGCAGCAGTTATGGTGCAGGAAACTACGCAATGTGCGGACGTGCCTTTGACCCGTTCCTCACACTTGCGTGGCCGAATGCAAAGTATGCCGTCATGGGCGGCGCTGCTGCTGCGAACACGCTTCTTCAGATTGATCTCGGTGCTCGAAGACGACGCGGTGAAGAGGTTGATGAAGAATTGCAAGCAGAACTTCTCGCTGCAATCACAAAAAGTTATAACGAACAGGAGAGCATCTTTTATGGAGCTGCTAGGGGCTGGGTTGATCGAATCATTAATCCGGAAGAAACTCGAAGTGAACTCATCGAAGCGCTTTCGATTGCTTCAACAGTCGATATTCATGGTGAATACAAAACTGGCGTCTTGCAAACATGAGCATCTCCCTTGAGGGAAAAACAATACTCATTACTGGGGCAAGTAGTGGAATAGGTGCTGCAACTGCAATTGCTTGCGTGCGTGCTGGCATGCGGTGTGTCATTACTGCACGAAGAGAAGAGAAACTCAAACATCTCGCAGATGAACTTGGCTCGAACTGTACGTTCATTGTGGGTGATGTCACCGAAGTTGGGTTCAACCAGCACCTTCTAGATGAATCTGGCGATGTGTACGCGCTTTTTGCAAACGCTGGTCACGGTCTTGATCAACAAATGGTGGAGTGCGATATGAAACAATTCAATGCGCTGTTTCAATTGAACGTCTCTTCTGCTGTTGAACTTGCAACCCTTGCGATTCCAAAAATGATTAAGCGAGGTGGCGGGCACATTTTATTTTGTGCAAGCTGTCTTTCAAAATTTGCAACACCAAACCATGGTGCGTATTGCGCAAGTAAAGCCGCAATCGAAGCGGTAGCAAAATCTATGCGAATGGAGTTGCGAGCGGATTCGATTTTAGTCAGCACAGTTCATCCCATAGGCACTCGTACTGAATTCTTTGCTCAAAGTGCGACTCGTAGTGGAAAGGAATCCTCTGATTTTGAATCTCAATCACCTTCTTGGCTCATGCAACCCCCCGAGCGTGTTGCGAATGCTGTTGTACGATGTTTGCGACGACCAAAACCCGAAGTTTGGACAAATTTACCCATGCGTCTTTTGAGTACGTTTTTTGCTGCATTCCCAAGAATCGCAGATGGTCTCATTCGAAGATTGTCTTGACTTGGTTCGAAGTTATGCCACAATGGGGGGTCATGAAACACCATATTGTACTTTTCGCTGCAATCGTGGCGTGTTTTATTCAACCGAGTTTCTGTGATTCTGGTCATTCTGTTGGGCTCGAAAGAATGGCAACCCTTCTGAGAAGCGATGTTCGGGTCATCGCGATGGGAGACTCATACAGCTCACCATTTTTTGCAAGGGTTCCAATGGCGGGGCTCCGGTCATGGCCAATAGAAAAGATTACTGCGATTTCAGGAGGCGCGCCTCAATCATCCCACAATTTTGTTTGTACTTCCCAATGTAGCCCAGTTGCCCAGATTCGGGCTGAAGATCCGCTTGGGTACACTGTTGAACGATATTCTCCAGACACGTTCTTTACCTTGCCAGTTCTTGGACTTCAAGAGATCTACACCTCAGATGATTTTGATGATGAAGGTGACAATAGTTTGTTTACATTTAAACGAAGTATTTCTGGGAAAAAATATTTAGCCAACGGAGTCCATGGTCCATTCACTCAGGATGAAGACACTCTGCGTTTTCGTTTTTTATACCGATGCCCTACCGACATCACAAAACAACTTCATGAAGTGAATGTTTTTGATAACAATCAAAAAGTGGGTTCGATGCAACTTCGAGATTCAGTACGCCCCTTGTGGCATCTTGGCGAGAATCCACATATTGGTACTCGACAGGCCGTTCCTAATCAACTCAACGCTTCCTCAATTGATTTTCCAGCGAACAATGACCTCACAAATCAACTCTCGATGCGATTAGAACAAACGAGTCCACTTGTTGGAACAAATCAGTATTTAGAACCCGCAGGTTATGTCTACTATCACACTGACGAAAAGGGGAATCGAAAAAAGGGTCTCTATTACAGTTCGATAGCGGATGGTAGTTGGTCTTATTCTGGTTTTGGTTGTGATACAGAGGGGATCGATGTGTTCGACAAACGATTTTCACTAGAGCAATTTACGTATTGGCTCGACATTACAACATTAGATCGTTCACAGCCTGTGTTGTTTTTTTGGTTTCTCGCTCCCGAACAAATGAGTTACGAAACGTCACTTCAACGAATGATTAACATGATGAATCAAGCGGAGGAAGCGACAGAACTTGTGGGCCTCACTTCGGTTGAACATCTCATTTTGATTGGCTCAATGTTTAACCTCACCGGTGACGCTGATGTAACAAAAAACTATATCCGACAGCAACAAGAAGCAGCATTTGATTTAGCAAGTGTACTGCCAAATGTTGCCGCTGCATCATTTTTCGCAGCGTCAGATGAAGTGATGTTTGGCGGTCAGAGTGGCATTCCTTGGCTTACATACAAAGGGTTCGAAACGTTTGAATTCGGTTCCAACACACTTAACCTCATTGACGAAACCGGAGGAGATTTGTTTGATCAGTGGGGGATACATCCTGCTTCACCAAATGCTGCAGCGTTTTTTGCTACGCTCTTAGGAGAAATGATTCGTGATGCTGGATGTCCAGCAGATGTCGTTGAGGACGGATTCATCAATACATCAGATTTGCTTGCAATCATTGCTCACCTCGGTGAAGAATATGTACACGAAGATGCAAACAATGATGGAATAGTTGACATTTCAGATCTTTTGCTCGTTATTGATGGTTGGGGAGATTGTTGGCCTTTACAGGCGCCATATAACACCCCAACGTTTCGCTCATATTAAATTCTGCTAATCCGACCAAGGTCGAATGTCAATCGACCACTCTTTCGGGTCGGGAGTTGAAATGTCGAGCAACTGAATCTCCTCTTCATCCAATGCATTTGTCTGTACATTCGTCAAACGGCTCACACGTGTTGTGCCATCTGTTTCGATTGTACGAACACCGATAGGCAACCATGAGTTTGTGTTGTAAAACAAATCAATTGATTCGAACTCATTTTGTTTCTTAGGAATCAGATGCAGCCCAACGACATCTTCTTCTAGCTTTGATAAAGGACCTTCTTCCGGCTTATTGATAAGGGACACATCATATTTTGAAAGAACTGATTCTTTTGATTGTCCAATAGGTAGCGGTATGGGACCGTTACCTAACTCAAAAGGATCTATTGCTTCTTCTGTAGGAGCAATAAGTTCTCTTTTCATAAACTGCTTGTTGTCATAATCAACTTCTGCCATCCATCTTCCTGAAAAGACGTAATGTTTTCGCTTCTCTTCACGTCTTCTACCAATAATGAGTGTGTCGAACAGAATCGCTGCTTCTTTATTTTTCTCATCGTTTATCCGGAATAAAATTTTACCCGTCCGTATTTCGCGACGATCTAAAATTGGATCTGTCCTAGTATAAGAAACCGTTGCGGTTACTGAAGAGATGTTTGCTTTTTCAACTTGATCTAAAATCTCATCAACTGATAGTTGTGCTGGTTGGAAACATGAAGAAATCGTTGCGATAAGCAATCCGAGTGTGAGGTGGATTAACATTGTGAAACACTTCGTACAAGTTCTTGTAGATGGTCTCTTGCACCCTGTAACTCTTCATCATCTTCGGTAAGTGCAAGGATTCGGTCTACTTTTTCAATATACGAACTTCTATTTTCAGGGGGAGTGTCTGTAAAATTGTCGTACACGTCTGCAAGTTTGATGAGTCGACCTTGCCATGGTCCATCTGCTAGCTGCCTATCGTAGGAAACTTCTCGGATAGGTTCCTCAAGACGCATGTCTTTTGTCATAACTGCAACGTAGTCAGCGACATCCCTGCCGAATTCGTTCAAGATGTCATCGTAATCCACATCGCAATCTTCGATTGTGTCATGGAGTAGCGCTCCAGCAAGGATGTTCGCGTCATCAAAACCAAAAATGAGATTCACAGTCATCGCAACTCGAAAACAGTGTGAAACGTAGGGACGTTTGTCATTGCGGGTTTGATAGCGGTGTGCGTTTGCTGCAAATGCTGCTGCATTCTGCCATAGCGATGTACTCATGCTGAAGTTCCTCGCTGTACTAACGTCACAACATGCACTTCGATTGCTCCTACGCGATTCGTCCCCTCAAACGTTTTCCCCTTGATGTTCACTGGAGCACCTGTATGCTCGTGTAGTGATTGACAAATCTGTTCTTTGTGGTGCGAAATGTTAGGTTCATCGCAGAGTACCGTAATGTCAATGTTCCCAATTGACCACCCCTCTTCGCTGAGTCGTTTCATCGCTTCAGCGAGAAACTCTGCTGAATCTCTACCCTCATGTTCAGTAGTTGAATTTGGAAAGAGTGTGCCTAGGTCTGGCTGGTGTGTTGCTGCTAACAAGGCATCCGCAACGGCATGCATAATTGCATCCCCATCGCTATGAGCAACCGGCCCTACTGGACATTCAATGTGAACTCCACCCAACACCATCGGCCTTCCCCCCTCTGCAGGAGCAGCTAGGCGGTGCAAATCATATCCATGTCCAACTCGAATATCCATAGATGGACATTGTACCTCCCAATAGAGTATTGCCGATGTACCATGCACAGATGCACTACTTTGCACGAACGACACTCTTCGCACTTCTGACCACAATCACGGCTTGTCAAATGTACAAACCAGGTGGAAACGCCTTTTTTAATGGTCCTAACAGTGCTGCAACTTGGGAATCGACAGAAGAGTTCCCTAAAACAGTCACCCTCATCGATACCAGAAGTGGCGAGCGATTGTTCATTATGGAAGTTCCTGTCGGTAAAAAACTCGTTATTGACTTCGTGAAAGATGCGGGTGACAACACGGTGTTAACCCCAGATTTAATGATGTGGGAAGTCTTCTCGAGCGATGTGGGGTATGGCCCCCTCTCGAACTCGATGACTGTACCAAATGGCTGGTCAAGACGAATTGACGTGACACTGCGGGATTCCAGCGAGTACGCAAACCCAATCGCAGATAGACCCTTGCGTGTTGATGAAGTCAACGATCAGCCAGATTGGTGGACACCAGATGGTGGTTCGGTTGACGCGAGTGATCCAAGCGATGGATACGATCACTAAAGGACTCCCATCCTATTCACGGGAGTATTGCTTCCAAACTACCCTCGGTCTGACTTGTTTCTCTCATGTACAATGTGGGGATGACCACGTCTCAACAACAGAAACATGATGCGGATGCGGTTTCGCTCTCCGGATATGTCATAGATCCGCTTTACAATCCAAAAAATGGGGAGATTGACCCAACAATTGGATTGCCTGGGCAGTTTCCATATACACGGGGTGTCCATGAGACGATGTACAGGTCGCGCCTCTGGACAATGCGGCAATTCGCTGGATTTGGTTCTGCCGAAGATACAAACGCTCGATTTAAGTACCTTCTAGAAAATGCGAAGGGTACAAAAACAAACACCGGACTTTCAACCGCATTTGACTTACCCACGCTAATGGGTAGAGATAGTAATGACCCACTTTCTGTAGGCGAAGTTGGACGGTGCGGTGTCGCTATTGACACCATCGATGATATGCACCGCTTGTATGCTGATATTCCAATTGGAGAAGTCACTGTAAGTCAAACGATTAACGGCCCCGCATGTGTCATCTGGGCGATGTACCTGGCCATGGCAAAAGAACGAGATATTGAATGGAATTCTCTTGGTGGGACATTACAAAATGATATTTTGAAAGAGTTCCATTCTCAGAATGAGTTTATCTATCCTCCTGAGGCATCTGTCAAACTTGTGGTCGACACAATCGAGTTTGCAACGAAGTATACGAAACGGTGGAATAGTGTTTCGATTAGTGGGTACCACATTAGAGAGGCGGGTTCAACTGCAACGCAAGAACTTGCATTTACGCTTCGTGATGGTATGGAGTATGTAGAAGCATGTATCAAACGTGGACTTGATGTAGATTCTTTCGCGCCCCGCCTGTCCTTTTTCTTTAATAGTCACAATGAGTTTTTTGAAGAAATTTGCAAACTTCGTGCAGCTCGGCGAATCTGGGCGAACGCCATGCGAGATCGGTTCGGGGCGAAGAAAGATCGGTCTTTATTGATGCGCACACACGTCCAAACTGCAGGATGTTCGCTCACAGAACAACAACCCTTGAACAATATTGTACGAGTCGCATATCAAGCAATGGCTGGCGTACTCGGTGGCTGCCAAAGTTTACACACGGATTCGATGGATGAAACTCTAGGTCTTCCAACAGAAACCGCTGTTCGTGTCGCACTGCGTACGCAACAAATTCTTGCACACGAAACTGGTGTTCACCGAACAGTTGATCCACTCGCAGGCAGTTATTTTATTGAGTCGCTCACAGATCAGATGGAATCTGACGCTGACGACATCATTCAAGAGATTGATGGACTCGGTGGAGTTGTTGAAGGCATTCACAAGGGATATTTCAGAAGGTCGATTGCTGAAGCCTCATATCGATTCGGGCAAGAAATGGAAGCAGGTGACAGAGTCATCGTTGGTGTGAATGCATACCAGGATGGAAATG
>CAZVAE010000018.1:0-9617 GCA_964624985.1 uncultured Isosphaeraceae bacterium
GTATGCTGCAAGTGCCTTTGCTATTTTTGCAGCATTGTCGTCAACCTATTCTAGTTCAAGTCCACCGAAAGTCGCATTCCACTTCTTTGTGAGCGATTGATCTCTTGCAATAATCGAAACGGCATCTGCTCTCGGCAAGTTCATTTCGTCAGGGTGTTCGATAGTTTGAATGGGCTGACCCCACAGTGCATCCGTTCGACCATCCCAAAAAAACCACCGTTGGTGTGCTGCGTTGAGGACGGTTGGCGAGTTTCGTGTTGTTTCGCCTGTTCCAGTAGCTATGGATTTGCCATCTGTGAAATATTTTGAAGGGTCGTGGCAACTCGCACACGATACCTCCTTGTTCGAGGAGAAGCGCTTGTCAAAAAAAATAGCTTGTCCTAGAAGCGAGGCATGTTGATTGTGCTCATACTTGTTTGTTGTGTCTGGCTCAAGTGTTGCAGGGCTTAATGACTGAACGATTGCCCATTCTTGTTCAGTAAATGATGGCGTAGGTAGACTTTTTTCAGCGAGAAGTATCAAACAACAAAGTTCTAAGAACATCGTTGTAGATTACTCGATAGTGAGAGTTCCTGAACCGGTATCGCCTTCCCAGCCACCGATGCGGATGTAATACGTCTGGCCCTCCTGGACGGAATAATCAAATGCTGAATAGTAGGATTGGCATCCCTGTTCACCATTTGCATCTCCGTTACAAGTGACTTGATTATTCGCGCTACCTTCGTAGAGCGCCATCGATGTGTCAAAACTTGATGAGTCACACGTAGTGAAGTGTGCATTTCCAGAATAGTCTGCTGTCCAAGCAAACCATATATCTTGTGAGTTGCTCCAGTTCATATACGTGCCAGAGCATTGGGAATCATCAGGTTCTGGACTACTCGGTGTCGCAGTTTCCGTTTCGTAAACATTCTCACCAAGGTGGGCAATTAAGGCAGTCGATGCTTCATCACCTGCACCTGGGCAGTGCGTATCTGCACAAAGCGTGTCATCACCAAAATACGTTCCACCCTGTTCAGAGCAATCATTGCTACTTAGTTCATTACAACTGAAATCTTTGAGACAACATGCACCAGTGATTACGCACTCCGTTCCCCAAACGCCAACAAGGTGAAGAAGGTCTGAGACGTCGACATTACACGAATCATTGACGTCACCGATTGGTCTGAACGTTCCATCGCCAGTGGCTCCCCAGTTGTCGATGACGGCAAGAATATCACCAACGCCAACAACACCGTTCTCGTCGATATCGTCAGAACAACTTCCAAGCGGAACAGTACAGGGGTCTAGCACTCCAAGTTTCCAGACGAACAATCCTCGCTCCAAATCACTGCCGATGACAGTTTGGCTTGGAAAGTATGGGTAAACGTTCCAAAGTCCATTAAAACTTGGATTGTCATTTTCGGGATACGTATCAAAGTATCCATACTGAGTTGGGTTGGTCGGATTACTCGCATCAAAAACTCGAAGACCAGAACGGTAGTTCGCTTCAAAAATGTAGCCGTTGTGGGTGTAGAGGTTGTGGTCGACAGAGGGCAGGCCACTCGTAAATGTGCCTACAAAGAAAGGATTCTCAATATCTTCAACGTTAATAACTCGCGTTGTTGTATTGCCACCATTGGACTGTTCGTCGAGTTCGTCATTGAGGTAAAAGTACTTTCGATCTTCTGAAAGCCAACCTTGATGGGAATACGCAGCGTTACTGTAATATGTTTGAGAAACAACGAATGGGTTTGATTTGTTTGTCACGTCAACAATCGTTAAACCAGTATCACTCCAGCCACCACTAAAACCACCACAACAAAATGCAATTTGTCGACCAGCGAAGGGTCCGTCGGAGTATGTAACAACTTGAGCATCGTGTACATATCGATTTGTCCATTGCCCAACTTGCACTGGAGATGCGGGATTCGCCAAACTGTATATGTATAGACCATCTGCAACACCGCCCGTTCTATAGAGAAAGCCACTCTCAGTATCAATGGCAACATTATGCGTAGAGCCAGAACCAGCAGAATTTAACGTTTGAATACTTCCTTGGTCGATGCCCGCAAGGTTGAAGACTTGAATGCCTCCACCGCCTTCACTTACGCAATACATATACGTGCCATATGTTTTGATGTCTCTCCATAGAGAGTCCGGACCATCGAGTATATCGACGACTTGTGCATTTCCAGGGTTTGTGATTTCAACAACAGCAGTTCCACTGCTTGTCCCCATCAGCGCATATTCACGGCCAGAGGGTGAGACATAGCCCCAACAATCGTTTCCATTACTTGGGCTCCCCAATTCATTTAGGGGAAGCCAAGAGTGAAGAACAACATTTTCAGATTCAAAACCACCAATTGCTCGTGTTGAGCCAATGTGTTCGTCGAGACGGAATGCTTCTGCTTGGACGGCGGGTTGACGATCTTTTATCTTAGGATCATCTGGATGACCAAACAACGAACTTGTACAGAGGGTTGCAAGTGAAATTGAAATGAGTGCTGTTTTTATGGTCATCGAATTTCTATCTTTCTGGGTGAATCAATTCTATCATCGGACTGGCAAAAAGCCACTTATATACTCAAAATACGCGAAACACGCGATTATAGTTGCAAGATAAGGCAAATATAGAGGAAATTGGAGTGAATCAGATCACAAATTGGCTACTCACAATTACCCCAATTACCAATCGCTGCGAGCAAATCACCAATTGCAACCACGCCATCGCCGTCAATGTCCGCATTTGCGTCATCCGAGCCCCAAACACCGATCATTGCAAGCACATCTGTCACATTCACAACGCCGTCACTGTTGAGATCGCCAAGGCATTCTGAGCCGCACGTAATGATTTCAAGTTGGAAACTGTCAATGCCAGCTTCGACAATGCTTGGAGGATCGGTATCTTCTGCGACGAACCCAACACGAATCTGATTTGTTGGCTCAACAAACGCACTGATTGTGAATTGTGTTAACTCCCAACTTGCATTCGTGCCATCTGTTTCATGTACAAATGTCCATGAGTCCCCATTGTCATTACTAATGTACGTCTTGAGCGTGTCAGGAGTTTGGCTATCGAAAAACCACCGGGCATATGAAATGATGCCATCAGTACCTTCGGCATTCAGAGTAGGTGAAACGAGCGAAGTCGAACCACCATCAACATCTGCTGTCCCCACGCTACCGCCGACTTCGCCATTTTGGGTGACGAAGCACATGACATTCTGTGAACCACCCGTTGCGTCATCTTCAGGAGCAGCCATTTGAGAGTTGTAAATGGTTCCGTTCGGGTCTGCCTGTTCCCATGTGCCAGTGGTTAATCCGGCACTATCTGAAACCGTCCAAGTCGAAACGTCTTCCTCGATGTCATCACGGAAAAGAATTTCAATGCCTTCGCCTACAGTGGTGCTATGCCAACCCGTTGGAGGGTCGCTAAACTCGCCGCCTCCACTACCTGTTAGCGTGACCGTCACGTAGAACTCAAGTTCAGTTGCACAATCACCTGCAGGCAAACTCGCTTGGAACATGCCCTTACCCAGAGATTTCATTGGGTACTCAGAAATATCGCCAGCTGAACGAACCGAAATGGTTGCGTTAGATGGGTCTATGTGTCCTCCTCCGACCGCTTGCGTACCTACTGTAAAGGTTGTCGATTGATTTGGTGGGATAAAGCCAGGCAATCCATTTGGATATGAAAAAATGACACCAGTAGGTGCATCTTGAATCCAAATTTCTGTGGAATCGCATCGACCCATGACCATATCTAGCCAACCATCGCCATTAATATCGAATACTGCAACATCGTGTACACCCTGCAATTCACTGCCACTAATTCCTACATCCTGCTCATCGAGAGTGATGTTTGGTGTGTCACCTAAATTCCGGTAAATGTGCGTCGTTCGAGAACAGCCGGAAATGTCGACATCGACATCTGTCACAATAACATCTTGGTGTCCATCATTGTTTAAGTCTCGAATGATGGCATTCCCGCCAAAACCACCACTGTTTTCTAGTGTGATCGAGGTGAAATTTGCGAACCCATCTCCACCATTGCCAGTGTTGAGATAATACGTATCAGAGGCATCGTCGACAACGACCATGTCTTGACGACCGTCACCATTCAAATCACCACACGTCACGAAGTATGGTGCTTGTTGGTCGATAATATCGTACCCATTGAAGTACCCTTCATTATCAGGATTGTTATATGTAATAGCGACGTGCTGTGGCGGGTTCAAAGATGTTTGCTTCACAATATCGAGTACACCATCGCCGTTCATATCGACCATTTGACTCGCTGCACCAAATGCTGATTCAAGCATCTCGCTTGTCATTCTTTTTGTGCTCTCATCAGTAAAATACGCATTGCCATCATTGATGAGCAATCGGTTATTGAAATCATATAGCTGGGTTGTGCCACTGTCGTAATCGCCAAAGTACAAGTCCGGATGACCGTCCCCCGAAATGTCTCCGATTGCGAGTGAGCAGAATCGTGGCCCTGCATTTTGGTGCATTTGAGGAATTCTGTCATTTTCGAATCGGAACCCCTGCCAGATGCCGTCGTTTTCGCCAAGATTCATGTAGATCCTTGGGTGAGAGAGGGCTTTGGTCGAATCATCCGTGAGAGTGGTCACCGTAATGATGTCGAGCCAACCATCAGAATCAAGATCATGCAGGATGACATCTCGGTCATTGGTCGGCGTTAGGAATCCATTGTCACCAGGGACATCTGTTGCAGTTGCATACTCAGCAGTTCGATCGACCAGATTGCCATTCTCATTCATAAAGAGGACGTTGATATCTCGGCCGGTTGTTGTAAAGGGTTCTTTGCGAACACACACGAGGTCGATGTCACCATCGAGGTCGACGTCTCCCCAATCATAATCCTTTTCTTCAACATCACTGATGCCAAGTGCAGGATCGCAGATGAGACGTTGTGAAGTTTGGTTCGTGAAGTTACCAAAACCACCAGTGAGCGAGAGTTGAGCGACAAGTAAGGGAGTGATTGTTAACATGGGCCCCAATTTCCTACAATATATAAGAGGTCAGTAACATCAACTGTGCCATCGTTATTGATGTCAGCAGCACAATTCGAACACAATCCCCACGCATCTATGATAGCAAGTAAATCATTCACACCGAGAGAATTGTCACCATTGACATCTCCGGTACACCCTTCGCATACATCGAGGACGCCATTGTTATCTTCATCAGCCTCCCCCAGCAGAATATCAAGGAGGTCATTTGTTCCATTCCCATCGCAATCGGTTGACTCATCATCGTAGGCAACCATGAAGACGTCAAAATCGTCTAGATCAACATCACCATCTTGATCCACATCATGAATTGTACATGGGTCATCAGGTGAGACGGAGATACCGAAGCACCCTCGAAAACCGTAGGTATCTGAGTAGCCATGAAAATCGTTGAGTTCGACATCCCAATCTTGATCGCTATCAAACTCGACTTGGCCAAGTGAACGCAAAAAATTGATGATGAGTTCTTGCTCTTCTGAAGTGGAATTGGCGAACGCTTCAGCAGATGGAGCGCCTTGCGAACCGAAGACGCCATGTTCAGCGATGGAATCTCGAATGCGTGATTCAAATGTCCCGTCCGAAAATCGTCCATCGTGCCACATTGGATTCCGAAAGGAGACTCCCCAGAGGGGCGGAGTTTTTAACTCACGACCACTACCTTGACCTTGCTCGATGCCATCACCCGCAACGCCCATGTCGTGAAGCAAGAAATCGCTGTATGGTCGAATGACAACATTGCGAAGGGGAGATTCAATCTCAGGGTTGTCGGCAGTAGTAAAGGTAGGGGTATGGCAAACTGCACATCCGATATCGTTGAACAAAATTTCACCCTGCATTCCAAACTGTGGTGTTTGGGGTGGCGGAGCAAGGAGTCGCTGAAAATCAGTGACTCGGTCAATGAAGTCGTACCCATCGGCATCTGGTCCATCTTCAGGATCAGCGACTGTGTCACAATCTGCAAGTACGTCTTCATCACCATTAGGCGCATTGTCAAAGGGAAGGAAGCGATTGCTTAATCCCATTTCATTTTGAGCAGCGTCAGAAGAGAATGTTAGGACAGAAGCGACTTGTGCTTTCCAACCAAAACGTCCAACATGCAATTCATCTGTGGGGTCTTCAAAATTCGAAACCATATGCGCTTCACCCCGTTGTGCTTCAGGTTGTGCATCACGGTTCGCAAGGAGATCTTCGTCGCTAATTGCTTCAACGAGTCCGTAGGCAAGGGCGCCATTTGTGACTCGTAAGGATGTGACGTTCACACCAGCTGGAATAACTTCGGCGCACTCATCACTTATTGCTTCTGCTTGAAGAAGTGAGCCGCCCAATTCAGCGAGGGGGTCGAATCCACCTTTTTTGCCAAGGTGTCCGAATCTTGTCACAGTCTGGGAACCAGGTCCACCCACGGGGTTATTGTGGCAATTGCCACAACTCGATTTATTAAAAATAGGTCCTAGACCACCTTCGATACTCAATTCTTCGTTGAATGCGAGTTTGCCCAACTCAAACCGTTCAATCAACGCATCAGATATGTTTGAAATAGGCTTGCCGGGTCTTGGCTGTACTGGGGTGCCATAAGAAAATGAGGCAACGAGAAAAAGAGTACCCAAAATGACAATAGTGCCATGTGAGAATTGAATTTTCACGAATCGCTCTCCTTAATCTATCTATAAATACGCTACAGTAAGTTAGCGGTTTCAACAAATGTACCCTATGAAATGGATAACACAAAAGGCTAAATGGTCATTTTTAATATTGTTAACGCTGTTTATTGGCTGTGATGCTGAAATTCCCCCCAAAAAAGCACTTTCACAAGAGTTAGCCCCCCAATATCAACTGGTTCAAGAGGGTCGAACTGGAGCCGCGAGAGGCCAAATTCGGCGGTGGATTGACTCAAACACCCCGCAGTCAGATGCATATTTTCTTATGGGATTGAGTTACCACAATGAGAAAAAGTATGGCAAAGCTGTCGAATGGTTCTCAAAAAGTGCCGATTGTGTGAATGTCTATGTACCGACGTGGCACTTTTTAGGTTGGGCTGAGTTTTATCTAGGGAACATTTCAGCATCAAAAAAAGCTTTTGA
This sequence comes from uncultured Isosphaeraceae bacterium, assembly GCA_964624985.1. Classification (GTDB taxonomy): domain Bacteria; phylum Planctomycetota; class Phycisphaerae; order Phycisphaerales; family SM1A02. The sequence goes on from CAZVAE010000018.1 coordinate 7,097, forward strand.
ACAATTTTTGTTCTTCCATCCCAATGAACCAGATTCACAGTTTGGGCTCGGGCTGATTGCTCTTGAAGAAGGCAACCTTGACCAAGCAAAACACTCGTTTCAATCGGCGATAGATTCACCTGAATCATCAATTCCTATCCAAGCGAAATCACACGCGAGATTGGGCGATGTCTACATGCAACGAGGCAACTTGAATAGAGCGTATCGTTTGTATCAGACTTCCGTTGAAGAAAATCCAGATTTGTATGAAGCGTGGTACCGACTCGCACAAACGTGCAATCGACTCGGTTTAGAAGAAGAGGCGAAAGAAGCATTGCAACAGTTTGAACTTGCTCGAAATCGAGTTCGACCAGACTTGCAACCAACGAGGTTCCCAGAATGAAGTGGCAATTGCTATGTGTCTGTTTAGTTGGGTGCACCTCGCAAGAAGAGCCAGCAACATCAATCACATTTTCTGAAATCGATTCTGTGTTTGAATCTACGCATTGTGGAAATGAAATCTCTCAAACAATCTTAGATGTTAATGGAACAGGTCTCGGACTATTTGATTTTGACCATGATGACGATCTCGACTTGTTTGTTGCAAATGCTCAAGAGCCATGTCGGTTGTATGAAAATATCAGCGATGGAAACATTCGGTTCAAAGATGCCAGCGATAGGTTAGGAAATCAACAGTTCGGGCATGCCATCGGCGTCGCAATTGGCGATGCAAACGGTGATGGTTTTGATGATATCTACCTGACATGCTATGGCAAGAACCGCCTGCTCATGAACAAAGAAGGAGTTTCATTTAAAGATGTCACTGATCAATCTGGAGTTGGAGATGAACAGTGGGGGACGAGTGCGCGTTTTGGAGATTTAGATGGTGATGGCGATCAAGACTTGTATGTTTGTAACTATCTGCACTTTCGCAAAGACTCTCCTCCACCCAAAGCTCGTTACAAAGGAGAAGTCGTGTTTGGTGGTCCACATGGTATGCGCCCCCAACGCGATGTTGTCTTTGAAAATCTGGGTGATGGGACCTTTGCTGATGTGACGAAGAAATGGGGATTTGAAGGTCAACCAGCTTTTTCATTAAACGCAGCGATTCTCGACTTTAACGGCGACGGTTATCAAGATGTATTTGTAGGAAATGACTCAATGGCGAATGATTTGTATCTCAATGATGGAAATCAGCCACCTTCATTTTCAAATGTTGGGATGCAGTCAGGCGTCTCAGCAAACGGCGATGGGTCAATGCAGGCAACAATGGGAATTGGTATTGTGGATGTTGATGGGAATGGTCGTCCTGACATTTTTACAACAAATTTTTCGAGTGATACAAACACCTTACATCTTAACCAGCCCTCTGGTTTTTTTGATGACTTAACAAAACGGCACGGTCTCGGATTGCCAAGCCGAACATTGCTTGGATGGACTTGTGGATTTCATGATTTTGATACCGATGGTGATGAGGATTTGTATATCGTAAACGGCCATGTCTATCCGAACGCGACGATGCATTCAATGGACAGTGAGCACAAACAACAACCTCTATTGTTTGAGAGGAGAGGCGACAGGTTTGTTCTCATTGAGCAACAGGGAGCATACGAAGATAGAGCAGCGGTGTTTGGAGATTTAGAGAACGATGGCGACATCGATATCATTATTGCGCAGCGAGACGGTCCGATTCGCATTTTGCGAAACAACACGAACCCCATACGCAACGCTCAAACCATCACCCTAAAAGGCGATTCCCTCGGAGCAAAAATTCTATTGCGTTTTGAAGACGGTACGTCTAAAGCAACTTGGTGTACAGATGGAGTTGGCTTCCAATCTTCTTCTGCGGTAAAAAAATTGTCAGTACATCACAACTCACGACTTGAAGAAGTTGAAGTCGTCTGGCCTGATGGAACGAATGAAAAATTTATCGTCCAGCCGAATAAATATGACATTATTTTGCAGCGATAACGATCTCGTATTGCAAACAAGTTAAGTCAGCACATCTGCTTTATTGTATTTTTTGCCAAGAATCGCTTTTGAATCTGCCCCCATCCAATCTTCTAGAATCGCAGCATACACTTCTCGGAAATCGACATTGTGTACAAGATCGCCCTCTTCTAGTTTAGAAAGCGAAGGGTGTGTTCCTAACAAACCGCTTTGCACATTGTCGCCAATCAAAAACATAGGTGCAGCTGTGCCATGGTCAGTTCCATTTGATCCATTTTGGGAAACCCTGCGACCAAACTCGCTGAAGACGACTGTCATGACTTTTCCAGTGTTTCCTTGTTTCGTAAGATCATTCTGGAACGCATTCAATGCGTCGCCAACTTGACGCATTAGATTAGCGTGCCCATTGACTTGATTTGCATGCGTGTCAAATCCTCCAAGACTTGCGTAATAAACTCGAGTTGGCAAATCTGCTCGAATCATTGAGCCAATTAAGCGGAGTTGTTTGGCAAGTTCACCATTTGGGTAACTCACGAGTGGTTGTTTTGAGACGGCTGCACGAATCCGATCTGATGAAACTTGCGCATCGAGT
>CAZVAE010000018.1:9627-14700 GCA_964624985.1 uncultured Isosphaeraceae bacterium
GCAGTTCGAACGAGGAAGTCAAGTTGCGAATCTTGACCAGCGCTTCCTTTTGCTTCCTGCCTGTTTATCTCATCGTATGGATTTTCAAGAGAGTCGCTCACACTTCCACCAGCCCATCGGAAGAGTTCCTCAGTTTCAAAATTGATTGCTTTTTGCGTTTTGCCATGTAATGCTAGCGGGGCTTTATTACCTATGGCAATTGATCCATCTGGATTTGGTTGTCCAGCACATGTGTTGTCGAAGTACTTTCCGAGCCAACCATATCCTTGAGCGCTATGATTGCCTGTATGCCATATATCAGTTGAGGTGAAGTGCGAACGATTCGGGTTGGGGTAACCGACACCCTGAACAATCGCAGCTTGTCCATTGTCCATCAATTCAAGGAGTCCTGTTAGGTTGGGGTGGAGCCCAAATCCATCTGCACCAGGAATTTCGAGCGCATTACCGTTATTTGAACCGGATGCACCAGGCGCACCAATCGCAATTTGCGGGCGCTTCTTGTAATACTCACTTGAACCGTATGGAATGACAGTATTCAAACCATCATTACCACCAGCAAGTTGAATGACAACTAAAGTGTGATCTTCAGGAATTCCCGCTTGTGACGTGACAAGAGATCCAACAGGCAGCATGATTCCAGATGCTGATTGCTGCATAAACATCGGAACGGTTGTCGCCATTGATAGAAACGCCATACCTTGTTTCATAAAAATCCGACGGCTATATGCATCCGTTGATCCGGTACTGATGTTTTCTTCGTGATGATGATGGTGTTCTGACATGAGGTGATTCCTTAACAGAGTTGATATTCTGGCATCGCAGTAATGAGTGTAAGCAAGCCAGTTGCTGTTTCGTTGTTAATTGAGTTGTGCTGTGTTTTCATGTAATCCTGTAGGGATGCGATGCGTTCTCTACTTGGTTTTTCGATATTTAGCATCGTTGAAAGGAGATATGTAACGGCATCTTTTGAGTCACGTGTATGTCCATCTAACACTCGGATTGCATCAAACTGCGCACCGCCTGCTTCCCACGGATCTCCATCTGGGCGTTGTCCTGTGAGTAGATACAACAATGTGTTCTGCCGCATGAAAAGCGTAGATGTGTTAATCCAAGTTCTACCGCCATCCCAACCCTTCACAGATGGAGGAGCGAATAATCGTTGCCCCATGAGATCCGAAGCGATTGCGAGCGTGCCAACCATTTTTGACCGTTGAGGGGGGTTTAGCGTTCGAGTCGCTTGAACAATTAGTTGAACAAGCAATTTTATAATTGCATTCATGTTTGTTTCATCATAAAAATTCGCTGAGAGAAAGAGCGTTTCGAAGAGTGGTTGAAGTTCCCAATCTTTCCGTTTGAGAAGATTCGCCAATGAACGGATATATGCCTTCGCATTTTCCGTATCACCATGAGGTAAATCATTAACAAAGAACCTATACAACTTTCCAACAATGTATCTAGAGACATTTGGACGAGTAAAAATTAAATCTACAAAATCATCACCATCGTAATATCCACTTCTTCCAAAAATCTTCTTCTTCCCAGAATCGTGTTGGTTCGCACGAAAGGCAAACTCATCATCCTCAAAGGTGTAGCCTGTTAAGCAGCGAGCGCCTTCTTTAATATCATCTTCTGAATATCCTTCGCCTTCGCCGAGGGTAAAAAGTTCCATTAGTTCGCGTGCAAGATTTTCGTTGGGTGCCTGCTTTCTGTTTTGATTGTTGTTTAGATAACGGATCATGGCTGGGTCATGAATAATGCCCCGTACTAGATCTTCTTTAAAATTCCCTTTAGCATTATTACGGAAGAAAATGTTTTGAAGATACATGTGATAACTATCTTCGATAGTTCGGTAACCTGTCGCAAAATGACCATGCCAAAACAGGGTTAACTTTTCTTCAAACGGTCTGGGTGTTGAGATCATTCGCTGCAACCACCAACGCTCCATTTCAGAAATCTGCGTTCGATCTGCGCGTTGTCTGCGCTGGCGTTCCATTCTGAACATTTCAACCATATCTTCGTCGCCATCGAATCGTGCTTTGCGTACGGTTTCTCGTTCCGAGGAAGTAAGTGGACGAATGATGTCTTTGTCATACGCATCCAAAGCAACTGGTCTAGGGTCTGGCAACTCCTGATAGTTGACAATGTAGTCAACAGCTTTTTCTAGACCTAAATCTGCAATCGCTTCGCACTGTTTTGGCGTGCCGCCGAACCCAGCTCTCTGTAAAAGGTGCTGTGCTTTTCGCTGGTCAAATGACTCTGGGTCAAGAGGTTTTAATGCAGAAAAGGGCATTGGTTACTCCATACAAGAAAGGGTAGCAAAGAGTGGTGCTTCGGAAGATCAAACGAAGGGATTAAATAGACTATTGCGTGTTGATACGGCGTTTTCTGAGTTTTTGTTTAAGTCGAATCGCATTTCCAATCACTGTAATATCTGAAAAGCCCATTGCTGCTGCTGCAATCAAGGGCCCATTTGATCCAAGTAGACCAAACGCTGCAAGCGGAATAGCCGCTACGTTGTACATAAAAGCGAAAACTAAGTTCTGTTTAATCGTTGTAAGTGCATCCTTTGCAATGTGAATGGATTCCGCAGTTGATTCAATATTGTTTGCAGGAATGATGATAGATGCGGACTCCATCGCCACGTTGGTTCCAGAAGCGATTGCGACTCCAACATCCGACACTGCAAGAGCCGCAGCATCATTGATGCCATCTCCAACCATCATCGATGGTCTTGGTAGTGATGAAACTATGTCGGTTTTGTCAGAAGGCGATGCCTCTGCATGGACATGTTCAGCATCTATACCTACTTCGGAAGCGACCTGAAGTGCCGTCGATGTTCGATCACCCGACAGCATATGCACCTGTATACCAAAAGATTGAATCTCTTCGATTGTTCCTTTTGCTTCTGGTCGAATTTCATCTGTTACAGATATGCGACCAATACTCTTACCCTCAACTTCAACCTTACACGTCGCAGCATCATCACGAAGAATACGAATTGTTTTGCCATCAACAACTCCATGCACACCACTGCCAGCAGTTGCGTTGAAATCTTCAACTTGAGGAATAGAAATATTCCGGTTTAATGCTTCGCCTACGATTGCAGATGCAATAGGATGTTCGCTCGGTTTCTCGACTGCGGCTGCAACTCTCAAGACTTCTTCTTCCGTTGAATCTTGTTCCGGCTCGATAGATGCGACTGCCGGCTTGCCCAACGTTAGCGTCCCAGTTTTATCAAAAATCACAGTTGTTGTTTTGCCAGCAAGTTCAAGTGAAGCAGCATCTTTCACAAGAATTCCTCGTAAACTAGATTCACCTGCAGCAACCATCACAGCCATTGGTGTTGCGAGGCCTAATGCACACGGGCAAGAGATGACCAATATCGTCACAGCTGAAACTATTCCTTTTTCAGTGTTACCAGAAAGAATCCAAAGAACAACAGTCACAATTGCAATTGAAATCACAATCGGCACAAAAATACCTGAGACTTTGTCTGCAAGTTTCTGCATGCCCGCTTTGCTGGATTGAGCATTCGTGACGAGTTGAGCAATTCTGGACACGGTTGTGTGCTTTCCATCAACCGATGTTTCAAGAATCAATTGGCCGGTTGTATTCATTGATCCTGCAATCAATGTATCTCCTATTGTTTTTGCAACCGGAAGGGGTTCTCCCGTCACGATAGATTCATCAACTTCGCTCGTACCATCTTTGACAAGACCATCAACCGGTATACGGCTTCCTGGTCGAACGAGAAGTTTCATTCCTTCTTGAACTTCTCCAGTTGAAATTTCACTTGTTGTGCCGTCATCATGTACAACTTCAGCGATGTCAGGTTGCATGCTAAGTAACTCTCGAATTGCAGAACCAGCTTTTGCGGATGAGGTTGCCTCGAGCCAATGGCCAATACTGATAATGGCGAGCAGGGCAGCAGCTTCCATGAAATACATCGGATGTCCGAGTTCATGCCCAAACAACTTAGAAATCAAAATGAACAGCGAGAAGAAATAGGCAGACGAAGCACCGATTGTGATTAGCGTGTCCATATTTGTTTGCATACGTTTTGCAGCATTGATGGCAGACTTGAAAAATCCCCCACCAACAAGAACCATCGCGGTTGTTGAAGCAAGGAACATCACCCAAGGCATCCAAGCTCCAGCAATACCAAGAGGCCCAGCGGTCCAGTGCAATGCTTCGAAAGGCACCCATATCGAAACCCCAATAATGGCTCGACGTTTCCATTGGGATGCCTCTTTCTTTTGCCTCGTTTCGATTTCTGAAGCGAGTTTAGAGGGATCAATTCCAGAATCGGCAACGGTTGCAGGGTATCCCACGCCTGTTGACGCATCTGCGAGTGCTTTACCGTCAAGATGCTCACCAGTGACCGTCGCTCTTCCTGTTGCGAACGCCACAGAAGCAGACTCGACACCATCCACATCTTTTAGTGCTTTTTCTACGATAGAACTGCACGAAGCACATGACATTTCATCGATTTTTAGATCAACTTGTTCCATCTCACCATCATACCCATCTTTGAGGGTTGATTCGCAGCCAGTCCGTACCTTAGTTACAAACGTGTACATCAAGGAGACCCGCGTTGGTATAATGGTGTGATGCGGTCTGAACGAGGTATATCAATTGCTGCCATCGTTGTCATGCTCTGTTGCATGGGAAGCGTTGCAAGTACATGTCCCATCATTCAATCAAATACACGAATGACGAATGTTGTCGCTCAATCACACGCGTGTGAGTTGAATGCACAAGTTTCAAAACGACTTGATGCACCTGAGCAAACAACGTTATGTACAGTTACGGCTGATTTACCGAAACAGATTGAAGTAGAACCATGGCACAACCTGCCACCGCCAGCACAGCGTCTGTAGTGTTGTTCGTTTTACCCTTTCAATCGTATTAAGATAGTTTTTTAAATTTAAAAAGAGGTGACGCATGGGCGTTCCAGTTATTGGCACAGTTGGTCGTAAGGTGTTTGGCAGTCGAAATGATCGTTTAGTAAAGCGGTATATGCGACTTGTCGACCAAGTTTCACCAAAAGAAGACGAAACCCGTATTCTCTCA
>CAZVAE010000019.1:0-14312 GCA_964624985.1 uncultured Isosphaeraceae bacterium
TTGACGGCAGCAGCCATAAGTGGTGTCGCTCGAGCTTTGGGTTCCCGGCCGCCCTTTCCACTTTTTATCTTTTGGAGACGTATACCGTTGTCATATACTGTTTTAGCGAGAAGATACCGTTCATCAACCTTTGAAGATATCGTAGGTCAAGAAAGTATTGCATCTACATTAAAGAATGCAATTGAATCGGAGCGTACAGCCCACGCATATTTGTTTTGTGGAACCCGAGGCGTTGGCAAAACTTCTATGGCTCGTATTTTTGCTCGAGAATTAAATCGTTCTGAGCAGTTGGACCAGCACATCGAAATCGATAATGCGATTCTACGCGGCGATGATCTCGACGTTATCGAAATTGATGGTGCTTCAAATCGTGGCGTACAGGAAGCAAGAGATTTGATTGCAGCAGCAAATCTCTCTCCGACCAGATGCCTTTATCGCATATACATTATTGATGAAGTCCACATGCTCACAACCCCAGCTTTTAATGCTCTTCTAAAAACAATGGAAGAACCTCCAGCGCATGTCAAATTCATTTTATGCACTACAGAACCACACAAAGTTCCTGCAACAATACAAAGTCGCTGCCAACGATTTGATTTTAAGACCATACCCAGCTCAAGAATTGCGCATCATTTGCAATACATATTAGATAAAGAAGGTATCACAGCTTCGCCGGAGATTACAGCAGAAGTAGCACGCTTAGGAAATGGCTCGATGCGAGATGCTTTGTCGATACTTGACCGCTTACTTGCAGGTGGTACAACGGCAATAGAGCTAGACAAAATGGAGGACATTCTAGGGGTACCATCTCATGTTGCTATTGGCACGCTTTCTCTTGCTATTTCAAATAGAAAAATGGAAGAAGCATTCCAAACTGCAGACTCAATGCTTGCTAGTGGAATCTCCTTAGATAAACTTTTGGAAGTTCTAGCAACTCAATATCGCAATGCTCTCATCGTAAAAGTATGTGGTTCAGACACACCTATTGTTGAACTTTCCGACTCTCAACTAGCTCATGTTGTAAGCCTAAGTAAGATGTATGATGAAGCAACATTCTCTCATTTCATCGCTCTTTGCGATGCAACAAGCAGGCAAGTTCGTAGAGGTGGTTCAGGAAGAGCATTGTTTGATGCTACTATCGCTAGGTTGTGCCTTGCTGATTCACTCATCGAAGCAGGGCAAGTATTAGCCAAAGCTACGAACAGTAGGTCAAAAAACAAAAAAAAAAGCGTAATACCTAAACCAATCGTCGAAACACCAATTCAGCAACGCGAACATTCGGGGCAACCAAAAACTCCCCCAAAGGACATTGATTGGCCTGAAATACATCGAGCAATTGCAAATAATCCAGGCATGAAAAAAATTGCTGAACACCTCGAATGTACGAAATTAGATTCAAACAAACTTTCACTAACAATCAAAGAAAGTGGCCTTGAATCTATCCAATATATACTCTCGCAACGTCAGAAAATTGAGCAACTCCTTACTAAAACCTTTACCACGTCATATCAAGTCGTGATTGAAACCAACAATACACTGCCAATTGATAATCAGACTACAACTGGTGCAAATCCAGTTGAAGAAGATGAACTAGTTCAAGCAGCTAGAGGTCTGTTCAATGGAACTGTTGTCAATGTATATAACAAAGAAAAAGGTGATGCCTAATGGCACTTCGCGATTCAAAGGGTACACCAGAACCTGTTAGAAGATTGTTAGATGGCTTGACGCGACTTCCAGGTGTTGGCAAAAGGAGCGCAGAACGCATTGCCTTTTTTATCATAAAGGATAATCTTGACGATTCGATCCAACTCAGTCAGTCAATCGAAGACGTTAAGAAGCGTGTAGTCTGTTGCGACATATGCAATAACATTGCAGATACTGCACCATGCCTTATTTGCCTAGATGACCAGCGGGACGCTTCAAAAGTTCTGGTTGTAGAACAACCTAGAGATCTGATTCAACTCGAAAGCACAGGTATGTATACAGGTATTTATCATGTCTTGTCAGGTCGCATCGATCCACTAGCAGGTGTCGAACCTAATGATCTTACCATTGATGCTCTCATCAATCGAGTTGACGATGCTTCCTTAAATGCAAGAAACGTACGTATTCAAGAAGTAATCTTAGGATTGAATCCAAATCTTGAAGGCGATAGCACGTCTCTTTATCTCGCATCTGAACTCGCGAAACGAGGCGTGAAAGTCACAAGACTAGCTAGAGGATTACCGAGCGGTTCTCAAATTGAATATGCGAATACTCAAGTTTTGGCTGATGCAATTGCTGGAAGAAAAGGAATGAGCTAGCTCTTTTTCTCTTATGAAGTTTGAGACTAGTCAACATCTTCAAACTGGGCAACAATTAAAACTTGCTCCACGAATCATCCAAACGATGGAAATTATGCAATTGCCTCTTCCGGCACTTGAAGAGAAAATCGAACAAGAGTTAGATTCGAACTTCGCACTTGAACTTGCAGATTTTGAGGAGGGGAATAAGAATGAGCAAAGTGAAGAAATTTCTACTGATGATACTCTTGAAGAATATGATCAAACTGAAGCCGACTTATCTGAGTTGCCTCCTAGGTCATCATCTGCACAAGAGCGTGACCCAAAATTAGACGCAATGGCATCTATACGTGCGAGACAAGAAAGTCTCTCTGAGATATTACTTCACCAATGGAGTTTTGCTGAGGTTGAGCCTCAATGTGCCACAATTGGAGAGCTGCTTTTAGGATTGATAGATGCTGATGGCTTTATCACGTTGCCTGAATCAGAATTGTTAAAAATACTAGATGATTCACTTAGCAGAAAAATTCATCAACTTGAATTGCACTCATGCTTTAGAGATCTTCAGCAGTGGCTCGAACCCCCAGGCATCGCAGCACGTACTTTGCAGGAATCCCTACTTATTCAAGTCAATTCATTTAAGGATGAAGATGCTGACTCTTGGGACGATGTCGCACTGATAATTGAATCCCACTTAGATGACTTAGTTGCAAATAAACTACCCAAAATAGTATCTGCAACTAGTCTGCCAATAGAGCGTGTTAAAGCTGCATTGGATAAGATGCATGATTTAACATTAAGTCCAGGTCGACTATTAGCAACAAACACAGAACTTCCGGTGATTCCTGACGCATTGATTGAATATGACGATGTTCATGACTGCTATGTCGTTGGCATTTCTAGTGGCAACGTACCTCCACTTAAAATTTCTACTGAATATGAATCTATAGCTAAAGAGCCAGCTACAGACGACAAGACTAAACTTTTTCTTCAAAGAAATATTAATGCTGCTCGATGGATCATTGAAGCAGTTGATCAACGAAAGAAAACGATTAAAAATATTGTTCAAATTGTGATTGATCGCCAACGTGACTTTTTAGACAAAGGTGACGCGTATCTACGCCCACTACCAATGGTTGAAGTCGCAGATATGCTTGGTATTCATGTTGCAACAGTAAGCCGAGCTGTTGCTGATAAATGGATACAGACACCAAGAGGCATTTTCCCGTTGAGGCGTTTTTTCTCTGGTGGCACAGGTAGCTCAAACGAAGGACAAATGAGTTGGGAAGCGATTAAATCTAGATTACAAGAGATTGTCGAACATGAAGATAAGAAAAAACCACTTAGCGATGAAGCAATCGCAGGTAAATTAAGAGAACAGGGCATCAACATTGCAAGAAGAACAGTGGTCAAGTACCGACAGCAACTAGGATTGCCCGCTGCGAGATTAAGAAAAGAGTTCTAAATCAAATCGTTTCAATTTCTTTTGATTTTGTTTCACACATTTCATCAATTTTTGAAACATGCTTTTTCGTAAGAGACTCAACTTCATCTTTTCCATGTTTGCCGTCATCTTCAGAGACAGCATTGTTTTTGTCTTTGACTAGTGCATCGATATGTTTGATTGCATCTCTTCGTTCATTTCGAATTGCAATTTTGCTTTCTTCAGCCATTTTCTTCACTTGCCCAACGAGTTGAGCTCTGCGTTCAGCTGAAGGTGCAGGGATATTTATACGAATAATGTCGCCTTCACTTTGTGGGTTTAAGCCTAAATCAGCAGTTTCAAGACCTTTGATAATATCGTTTTTTGAAGCGGGATCATATGGCTTTACAACAAGTTGAGTTGCTTCACTAACTGAAATTGCTGCAATATCTTTCAAGTCTGTAGCACTTCCGTAATAATCAATCTTGACATATTCGATTAATGCTGTTGATGCTCTTCCTGTACGCACACCGTGCAACTCTTTGCCAAAATAGTCAACTGACTTATCCATTTTTGAACGACACTCTTTTGTGAGGTCCTTAATACTCATTATCTATGATCCTTGTTCATTACAGACTAATGTCCCGATTCCTTCTCCACCCACAACTTTGCAGATATTTCCGTTTGTTTTAAAATTGAATACAACTATAGGGAGCTTGTGTTCCATGCACATCGACAATGCCGTCAAATCCATAACGCCTAATTGTTTGTTGATTGCCTCTGTAAACGTTACTGTTTCATACTTAACAGCATCTGAGTGTAGCATTGGGTCCGTTGAGTACACGCCATCGACTTTAGTTGCTTTTAACAAAATATCTGCATCTAGTTCTACAGCACGCAACGATGCGCATGTGTCGGTTGTGAAAAATGGATTACCAGTTCCTGCTGCAAGAATCAGCACTCTCCCTTTCTCAAAATGACGTATAGCTCTTGCTCTTATAAAGGGTTCAGCGACTGACTCCACGTCTAGTGCTGACATGACTCTTGCGGGCTGACCTTGCTGTTCAACAGCTTCTTTTAGTGCTAAAGCATTTATCACAGTTCCAAGCATACCCATGTAATCGGCAGTCGCTTGGGCAATTCCGACTCTTGTCGCGAGCTCAGCTCCGCGAATCATGTTTCCACCACCGACGACGACCGCGAGTTCAGTCCCTAATTCTGCCGCATCTGCTATTTGTTGAGCAATAGTATTCAACTCATCAGGATCAATACCTGGCATACCTTCTTTCGAGAAGCTTTCACCGCTGATTTTGAGTACAGCTCGCTTGTAATATGGAGTTTTCGGCATGTTCAGAGTATCCTATTTGTGGCATTTGACTCTACAAATGGGGGTTCAGTCAAGTGCCTATCGCGTATCATGATACATAATCGTAAAGGTTTCATATGCACGCATCGCCGCCTTCTCTTCAAACAAATGATAAAAAAACGTTGATTTCACAAAAACGTGCTTCAACTCAAGCGATTACTCAATATAAAAACGAAGAACGACAGAGGTGGAAAAGAACAATAATCTCCTTTGTTTTTATTGGTCTTCTAATCTCCTTACTTGTCCACCTCAACATTGGGTTTCTACTTAGTTTTCTTATGCGAAGTGGATCAAATGATGGTTCTAGTGGTGCTATGACCACCATCGAGTTCGCGATGCAAGATTCTGAATCCTTAACGGACATGCCAGAAGGGCAAGAGTTAAGTCAACTAGAATCCGTCAAAACTGAAGCCTCGCCAGAGTCGCTAACGAGCACCCAAGCGACTTTAACTGCAGATGCAACGGCAACATCCCTTAGTTCAACAACTCAATCGACGACGCCATCCCTTGCTGGTGGCGGAGGAGCGGGCATGGGCAGTGGTATGGGTGGTTCAGGAGGGGGGACTTCATTTTTTGGGATTGCATCTGCTGGTACTCGATTTTGTTACATCGTTGATGTGTCAGGTTCAATGCAAAGCCAGAATCGTCTTACATCTGCAATTTCTGAGTTAACGAAATCTCTCAAGCGCCTTCCTGACTTTGCTCGATTTTATGTATTGTTTTACAGTAATAAGGTAGAAATGCCAGCTATGCAAAAGGGGTGGAATACTGCTCGCTCCTCAACAGTGAGACGTATGATCAATGAATTTGAAACAATTAGGGCAGGTGGCGGTACGATGCCAAGACCTGCATTCGAACTCGCCCTCGTTCTAGAGCCTCCCCCAGAGGTTATTTTTTTTCTAACTGACGGAGAAATTTCTGGTTTTTCAGCGGACATGCTTCTTGCGTTAATTCCAAGAGGAAAACATATTGTCGTAAATACGATTGCCTTTGGTGATTCCGCAAATCAACAACAGATGATTGATATTGCAAAAGCTACTGGTGGTCAATACAGATTCGTAAAATCTGGGAGCAAGCCATGAGACACTCCCTTCTGATTAGTTTGTTCACGTTCCTTTTCATCACCTCATCTTCGATCGCTGAAACAATCATCAGAAGAAATGGACTCCCTCAAGTAACAGGTACAATTTTAAGTGGTGGAAAGGGTGGCCTTCTCATTAGAGTGGAAGGGGAGCAGGGTGCTTCTGTACAGTTACCATGGAGTACCATCAGCAAGATCCTTCCTCAAAAACCACGCCCTCAATTGGAACCATATCTACACTCTGGAGACCAACTTTGGAGAGCAAAGAGTAGATTGCTCCGAGGAGATGTTTCTCTTTCGGAACCAATATTTGCTCTTCAATTCAAAGAACTTGCAGGAACTGATTCCGAGGATTCTCGCCTTGCAGCTGAAGGCTATCTGAGAGCGCTCATTTCTCGCGGTTCAATAGAACGAGCAATTCACCCTTGGATTGAAACTGTCCGTCTAGAAGAAGTTGGATTTACATCTCAATTCACTGAATTATCCCCCATCCTTGATGAACAAACAATGATCGTTGTTGATTTGCCATTACTAGCAGTTGATCCTATTCCAATAGATGTCATTTCTCCATACATTGCACCGGAAAATCCGAATACAACTGCTCTTGTAAAAGCGATTTTACTAGAGTCCACCACTACACCGTTACTAGAATCATCAGATACTCTAAACACCGATTTTTTAACGCTGTTGTTACAAACAAAACAGGGCAATTCAGAAAGTGCATCCCAGTTACACCATGCACTTCCAACATATGAACCTTGGCAACAGACGTGGGCAAACTATACACTCGGTATCGCATTACTTGATAAAAACACTTCAGACTCTCGAAACAAGGCACTTCTGCATCTCGCTAAAGTCGCCTCCTTGCACCCAGAAGATCAGCCATGGCTTACTGCTGCAGCAATGCTTAAATTATCCGAGGAATTGGAAGATGATGGATTCTCCTATCAATCCGAACGAATTGCGTTTGAAGCGAAGCAATTGTACCCATCTCATCCTCTAGTTTTACAGTTAAAAGAAGAAGAAAGGAACTTCATTCAATGACTCAACTCTCAATTATGTTCGTATTAGCACAAGTCGATGACCCAGCGACAAGTTGGCTTAGTACGGTGAATAAGGGTGGACCTGTTGGCTATATCATCATTGGTCTGAGTTTAGTTGCCCTTGCACTCGTCGTGATGCACTTCCTTCAAATACGACGTACAGCTCTAATGCCACAAGAACAACTACTCGTGTTAGAAGAAATGCTTTCGAATGGCAAAGTAGAGGATGCACTTGCATTCTGCGTTGTCCCTGCAAACGATTCTTATCTAACCCGAATACTAGCGACTGGGCTTCTCCGTTATCAGCGGTCAGCGTTTGGACCCTTTGAACTCAAGAATGCTTTAGAAGAATCTGGCGAGGATCAAACTTCTCGACTGTTTCGATCAACAGATGCACTAGGTCTTATCGGTACGATTGCCCCTTTACTAGGCCTCCTCGGCACAGTCCTTGGTATGGTTGGCGCTTTTGAAACGATAGGACAAACGGCATCGAATACTCATACCGCTTTAGCTGTAAATATCAGTGAAGCCCTAGTCACAACAATGCTTGGCCTAGTACTTGCAATTCCCTGTGTAACCTTGTTTAGTTTCTTCCGCAATCGCATCGAAGGTTTAAGCTCTGAAGCTTCATCCGAAATTGAACGCCTTGTCTTATATCTTGAGGAGGCTCAAGGTACTTAAGCGATGGCGTTCAAGAATTCAAAATCTAGAGTCATCATCCCCATTGTTGAAATGACACCGATGATCGATATTGTATTTTTGCTAATAATCTTTTTCATGGTCGCAGCTCAATTTGCACAGCAAGCGCATGTTAACGTTTCACTTCCAAATGAGATTGGTGAAATGAGCGAAGATAAACAACAATCCACTTTAGTAATCAATATTCTTGAAGACGGTTCAATTATCGTAGATAAAACTGATGGCGTAGTTTCATTAGATGAAGTTGACCAACTTATCAGCGAAACAATCAGTGAGCAAAACATTGATTGGAAAAATGTAACCATTCGCGCGGATCAAAATACAAAAGCAAGTTCTTTAAACAAAGTTCTTAGATTGCTAAGTAAACATGGACTCTCTGCTACCAATATCGCAACGGAGAAGCCATGAGATGAATTTTACCAACAAAAATAATCGAAGACGGATAAACAAGGGTGCATTGAACCTATCTTCAATGATTGATGTCACGTTCTTACTGCTGATCTACTTTATCGTTACAACTGTGTTTACACCTCCTGAAGATGCTTTAGCTCCTGCTCTTAAAGTTGAAGAAGGCACCTCTTCTCAAGAACAAGATTACGAACCCCAAATTGTCACGGTCTCATTGCAAGAAGGCTCGCCTGCATACCAAATTGGCGAACAAGTGCTACGAGATCGCCAACAATTTTCAGCCCTCATCGATAAATTACCAAGAGAGCCAGGAATTATCATCCGAGTTACTGATGATGTACCTGTTGGATTTGCGATAACAGCAGTCCAAGAATCTAGAAATGCAGGATTTGAAAGGGTCACGTATGTACCTGCGTCTGATTAGTATCTTCATCATTATTTTTACGTATTCGCAATCTCATGCTGATGATAATGTTGCCGATTGGCTGCGCAGAATGGGGTGCGAAGAACTTTTGGCTCGTCATTTCGAGAATCAGTTAGAACAAGGAGATCGAAAATCTAAGATTCAAGCAGCCAAACAACTGGCTAATGTATATGCCGTCATGTTGGCGAGATCTGATCAAGTTGAAGATAGAGAGACTCTCGAACTTGCAATCTCATTGTTCGACAGAATTCCAGAAGCAGGAACAACTGATTTAAAGTTACAGTTATATAGAGCAACATATATAGCAGCTGAACAAATCTTAGAGCGATACAGACTAAGAATATCTGATATCGAAGAGGCAGCTATTGCAACATCGCACTTAAAAGAAGTTGTTAACGACCTTCAGCAACTCAGAGATTCGCTTTTAAAGACCTTAAGAAACTCTAAAACCCAAAATGAGAAAAAGCAACAACAACTCGGACTTGTGACTTCATATCTTGCTTGGGCCCATTATTACATCGCCTGGTATGAAGATAGCGCTAAAGATGCAAAAGCAGCTGAGGCACTTTTTGTCGAGATACTCGACGGCGATTCTCCTCATCTGCAAGCTGTTTCTCTTGATTTAAAATCGTATGAGACCGGCGCAAGATCAATTTTAGGCATTGCACTTTGCAAATCGATACTCAATGACCCTGTTGGCCCTGACCCATGGCTAGAAGAGTTAGAATCTACTGAAACATGGAGCACTGTACGATCTTTAGTGCCATTATGGAGGTTCCTTGTTCGAATCGATAATCGAAAATGGCAAGAAGTGTTAACAAATATCTCATCTCCAACTGCTGACAGTATTCTTATGTATAGGATTGCTGCAGTACATGCCTTAGAAGATTATGCGAATCCAATAGCAAAAGAAGTCGCTGATAAAGCCATAACTGGTCTTATAGATACTTCGCAACTGGGGATTCTTAGCGATATTATCACAGCGTATGGCTCAGCGGCAATGGAGAAGGATGGTTTCATTGCTTCCTACATACAAGGTGATATTCAATATAGAAACATAACCAAAACATACCAAAACGATGAACCGCCACAAGATGTAGCAACTCGTCAAAATTTTGCAGAAGTCGCTGATTTGTTCAAGAAAGCTACTAAAGCAAATGACATTTCAGAGTACCCGCAACTTCTAGATGACTGCCAATTTATGCTAGGACTTTCGTATTACTATTCCTCTCAGTTTGCAGAAGCTTCACTGGCTTTTGAACGTGCCGCAGAGGGAAACAATAAGGAGCAAGCAATCTGGATGGCAATTGTAAGTCTAGATCGTTTGGAGACTCTTAGTGAACAACAAAAGAGACAGAAAAAAGAGTTGAGTTCAATCTATCTCGTCAATTGGCCAAACTCAGAACATGCAAGCCAGCTAACGATACATCAATCTTCTACTGCGGAAGCGAGTACACAGTCTATTCAAGAGTTACTTGCGATACCTTACTCTGACCCTAAATACGAAGATGCGCAACGACAGGCCGCACGTTCCCTTTATACTGTATGGAGCACTGTCAGTGATGATGAGAGGCAATCAATTGGTAACTCATATATATCAGTCGCAATGCCACTCATACTCTCTGATTCCACCAAAACAGATGATCCTAAAGCAGTAGAGCTGGCTGTAGCCCGCTCAATGAGAGTTCTAGAAGTCTCTTTGCATCCTGAAATTAGCAGACTCACGGCAGCACGTAACGCTCTTGAAACAATTCACGAGATTCAAAAACGTAACACTTTTGACATGAGTGCCTTCCAAACAGAAATACGTTTTCGCAACATTTTATTGCTACTTAATGGACAACAATATGAAGATGCAACTACAGCTCTGTTAGGGATGATACAAGAGTATCCTGAAAACAAATGGACCACAATTGCATCAAAGAGTGTATGGGGTTTGTTGCAAGCAGATTCAACAATCTCTAACGATCTTCTTCTTACAATAGGTAATCAAATACTACAAAATTTGACTGATTATCAACTTGCGGATGTGGAGTACCTCCAGATAACAACTAGAACTGCTACTGCAGCGTTTCAATTATTCATGGCGAGTAACGATGAGGAAGCGGGTAAAGAAGCTCTCCGTCTTTCTAGAATACTTGCTGCTCAAAAGCCAGGTATTCTTCAAATCAATCAACTAAGTGCTCAAATTGAGCAAGCCGTAGGTGACACTGAACAAGCACTCACAAGATGGAAATCTATCGCATCCAGTTCTCAGAAGGGCGCTCTTGTGTGGCTTGAAGCTCGTTACAACATCATACTTATTCTTTCAGAACAATTCCCAATCAAAGCTCTTGCCTTGCTGGATCAACATCAAATCATCTACCCGGACTATGGTGCTGCTCCTTATGGCGAACAACTTCAGAATTTGCATTCTCAATTGCGCGAGGACGAAAATGACAATTGAAAAACAAACATCTGAGTTGCTTGGAATACCACAAACGAGTGATCGCCGAGTTCTTTTGGGGATTGCAAAAGGGAGGCGAGATCGAATTGCCATTCAAAATGCACTTCGAAGACGATTAGCTCAAATTCAAGTCCACCCAGAAGGTTATACAAAGTTGGGTATTGAATCAAAAACTTTTTTAGAATCAATTGCGGCTGACTTACTTAAACATGCGCCGAATCAACCAATTCAGAGTAACAATGACCCTGAGTTAACACCCCTTGACCAATCCATCATTGCTGCACTTATTAGTGAAGGGGGATGGAACAAGAACAGTCGTTCTCGTCTAGTTGGAGTTGCTGCGTCATACTCAATAACCGTAGGCGGCCTAATCAGGATCTTAGAGGCCTTTGCCGAGGCAGCGAGATCTGGCACAGGTCCTCTTTCATTAAAACAACGTTCAACACATACAATTGACCGTTCGTGGACTTCTTTACCATCTAAATCATCGCCAATGAGCGCTGTTGACTCCTTTATAACTGACGCTGCTAAGAAATTCACCCCCGAACTTAGTACACCTTCACCCATAATGACAATAAAGTTAGCAATCTTGTTCGGGTTGCTGACAATTGTTGCCTTCATTCTTGCCTTACAAGTTTTGCTGAACGATACAACTACTAATGTTTCTCAAGAATCGACAATCAAGAGCTCATTTCCTTCACAAGAACCAAATGTGACGATTAAACAACATATTGCGATTTTTGATGATTATCCAACGTTTCACATCGATGGAACCGAAGAAAGCATATTGCACTATGCTGATTTAGCGCCAACAGCGCCCGATGAGTTAGCGACTATTGCAACGTCGATTCAAGCATCTCTTACTGCTGGCAAGGAACCTGATAGACGATTACTCCTGCAATGGAATGATTCCATAGACGCCATAGCTTATGGCTGGCCTTATGTTAACTCCAGGATACTTCAATCAACCCAAACCCAACTCATTCAAGTATTCCTACACGCAGAAATGTATCCTCAGTTTGCAAATGAGTTACTTCAGTCATTTCAAATTCCTGACGTATCCATTGGTAAACCAAATCAAATCCAAAGGATTGTATGGAATGTAAATACACTTGCGAATCTAAGTTTTGACCAGCGATTAAATGCAAACACAAGAAACATAGCAAAAAAACTACAACTACCGAGCATTTTAACCTCTGATGAAAAAGTAGCGACCAATCTGGCGCTTCATCAAATTGCAGATGAATTACTAAAGAAAACTGAGTTTGATAATCGCTCGCTCGAAATGTGGGAATCTTGGTTTATCGCTGCTAAAGAACTACAAAA
Source organism: uncultured Isosphaeraceae bacterium (assembly GCA_964624985.1). Lineage (GTDB taxonomy): Bacteria > Planctomycetota > Phycisphaerae > Phycisphaerales > SM1A02. The sequence goes on from CAZVAE010000019.1 coordinate 12,499, forward strand.
TGCAAACCGAGATAAGGTTTCGATTCAATATCTATATCTAATCCAGTCAATTTTAGATTCAAAGGTTGATCTACTCAGAGAAAGTAACACACGAAAAGTTCTTGGTAAAACGATTCAGGTAACAGAGTGGTCTGATTCTACAACACTGCGTGATAAAATTATTGCTCTATTAAAAGATGCCTCCTCAACCAATACCGATTTATCAGTTTTAACTACTCTATTCAATGCATCTACAAATACCACTTGGTTTACAGATCAATATTTGATTACTGAATCTTCCACTAACGTGGAAAGGGAAACAATTGCGAATCAACTGGTTCATGATTGGCCTATTGACACAAGTGAACTTGTTGCTGTTTCGAATCTCATAATTCCTGTAGGCTTAGATATTGAGCTTGTAGAATCTTGGCAAAAAAAGTACCAAAACATCATACGCCTTGATGAAGATTCACTTTTAAGATTTGCATTCCTTCGATCATTGAATGAAGCTGCGGTATCAATCTGGCGTGGAAGACCAGACTTAGCAAGGAATTCACTTCTTACTGCTGACCGTATTGAAGTTAATGCAGACTCTCTTTTCAAGCAATCTATTGTTAACTCTGAGGGCACTTTCTCTTCTATCTTTAAAGCAGCTGGAAATGACCAATATGACCAAGTTGATGCTATAGAAATTCTGTTAAATGATTCATTAACTGATCTTGGAAAGAGTGATGCTGACTTGCTCGCGTCTCTTGCCTTAACGAACAGAAGAAGTAAAGTACGTTCCGCAGCAACAAATGTTATTATCGAACAATTTAAGCATGGATCGAACGTAGCAACTGCAATTGTGCAGCATTTTTCAAGAGCAAGATCAAATGAAGAAATCTCCTCTTTGGTTGCAAATCTGACAAACTCCATTCTCCCTTCACCTGATCATCCTAAATGGCACTTAGAAGCAAGAAAAGCACTTCTCCAACACGCTCTAACTGCTGGTGACAAGATGCTTTTCGAGTTAGATGAAATTTCAAATATTATTTCAACTTCTCTTGTTTCAGAGTATTTGCTACTCAACCCTTCAGCACTTCCACTCTCAGGGGAAGTGCTTCCTTTAGAGGCCTTAGATATGGTTGTCGCTTCATGGAGAAGAGTTTTGCCTCCATCTTTTGTTCAACAAACAACTCTTGATTTTTCTCCCTCTGGAGTGTTACAACAATACCTGTTAAAACAGATTGAATACTTCGCTTTACTCAAATCCGAAGAAAGCAGATGGAGATCTCAAAAACAAGTTGGAAATCCAGTTTCCATCGTTCTCGCAAAGCTTCAATCTAAGAATTCAATTATTGAACAGTTAAATACTGTAGAACTTGAGATTGCTAATCACTGGAATCGACTGTTAAGTGAAGTGGTCACCGAAAATGAACGGAGGTATCAAGAGTAATGCATGCTTCACTTTTCGCAATTCTTACTTTTATTTTCCTTCAGCAAGGTCCTCCCTGGGAACGTGACATCAATCCAAACTATGGACTTTCTTATCTACAAACTGCTGAGGATTTGGCTGATGTTGGTATTCGTTCGGCTTCACAACAAAGATTAATTTCCGAACTTTACGTCCTCGCAGCAGTTATTGATCCATCTCTTAGAGATAGTGCAATTAAAGGAATAATCTCAAATGAACAAGATGAGACATTAAAATATCAGTTGCATACCTTGCTCATCCATCCGCCTTTACTTGTCCCCAAAGTAGTCGGAAGTAGAGGTCAACTACGAATACTTGATGTTGAAACGATGCAAAGTGCATCTGAAGCTTTTGTTGCAATGCGCCAGGGAAAAACAAT
>CAZVAE010000020.1:0-6521 GCA_964624985.1 uncultured Isosphaeraceae bacterium
TTGAGATGATGATGGCAAAAGATGTTTCACAACGATATCAAACCGCGAGAGACCTTATCGAAGATTTAGACACCGTTGCTAGTGGTGGTTCGCCTCAGTTTGCTCAACCCACGTTGGATTTCGCCATGCTTGCAGAAGTTGCAAAGTCAACCCCAGCCAGTGAACCAGTACCTCAGGCAACGCATCAAAGTGATGGCTCAGAACTCTCATCGATGTGGCTCCCAATGCTGATCGTCAGTGCAATCGTAAATCTAATTTTGATTGTCGTTCTACTTGTGAAGTAAACACGTATGCCGCTCAAGTGCAGCACTGCTCCTGCTCTCTCGCATTCCAATCGGCAAGAAAAGCGGCGAGACCTTTATCCGTGAGTGGATGTTTCATTTTCTGTTCGATGACTTTCATAGGTACGGTTGCAACATCAGCACCAATAAGTGCGCATTGCACAAGGTGTAAGGGGTGACGAATTGAAGCGGCTAATATTTTTGTCGTAAAACCATAGTTGTCATAAATCGTTCTGATTTGCTGAATGAGTTCCATTCCGTCACCGCCAACATCATCAATCCGACCTAGGAACGGGCTTACTAGAAATGCCCCTGCTTTTGCAACCATCAATGCTTGGAGTGGTTGGAAACAAAGTGTCATATTCACTTTGACGCCCCTATCGGAAAGTGTTTTACATGCTTTCAGACCATCAACAGTACATGGCAACTTAATGACAATGTTACTCGCAATCGTTAACAATTCATCTGCCTCTGCAATCATGCCATCGTGATCAAGAGAAACGACCTCGGCGCTCACTGGACCAGGTACAACTGCGCAGATTTCTTCCATGCGAGCATGAAACTCAACACCTTCTTTTGCAATCAAACTTGGGTTGGTCGTCACTCCATCAAGAATACCTAGGGATGCGGCTTCGCGGATTTCATCAATGTTGGCTGTGTCTATATAAAGTTCCATGCTTTCATCATACCCGAGCACGCTCGGGTATGATGAAAGCATGGGCATAGAAGCACGTATCAAAGCGCTCGGATATGAACTGCCAGAATCACCCAATCCTGTCGCCAACTATGTTTCTGGTCACATTGTTGGACGAGAATTACGTACGAGCGGGCAGATTCCAATCGTGAATGGAGAACTGCTGTTTGAGGGCAGTATCCCAAGTGAACAATCGGTTGAGCAAGGCATTGAGGCGGCGAAAATTTGTGGGCTCAACGGTCTTGCCGTTGCAAGTCAATTACTAGATGGCCAGTTAGATTTGATTGAGCGAGTATTGCAATGCCGAGTCTTTGTTGCTTCCGATCAGGGCTTCACGCAGCACTCGGCAGTTGCCAACGGAGTCAGTGATTTCATGGTTGAAATCTTCGGAGATGCAGGTCGGCATATTCGAGTCGCAATGGGCTCAATCGGTCTGCCCCTTGGTGCAACGGTTGAAGTGGAATTCGTCTTTCTCTTGAAGAAAGAAATGCCATAGAAACGGAAATATTATCGGACGCTAGTCAGTAAAATGAATTAATCGACAAAATAGAGACTTGTCAGCAACTTTCCCCTTCCCTTATATGTATAGATATGTGTATTCTGTGGGAAGTGACCGGCGCGGCAACTCTATTATCGCGATTCAGTTGACCGCACTTATTACCCTAACGGGTCATTTTATTCCGCCGCACTGGTCGACATTTCTTCGCCACGGCACCTTGGTGGTGCTTGTTGGTTTGTGCGGCGGTTCTTCAAAATCGATTCAGACGATGAAGATCGCCACGAGTCTTTGTTCCTTTTGAGCAGTGACTCGTATCTTTCGTCAATGCTCAATGTTGCGTTTGACAATCATGCCCCCGTTACATTTGGTCAGGAATGTGACACCGGCCCAACGATGATTTGCAAACACACTCTTGTAGCGACAAATGGAATTATGTTTTATATATGGAGATTCTTACTATGAAACGCAACACTCGAGGCTTTACCCTCATTGAACTTCTCGTCGTCATCGCGATTATCGCGCTGTTGATGGGATTACTCCTACCAGCGCTTGCAAAAGCACTTGGTAATGCTCGCATTCGTACAGATCAAGGGCAACTAAAAGGTATTGTTGAGTCATTCTCAATTTATGCTGAAACTGATAAAAAACGACAGTTCCCCCTTCCTGGCCGTATCAATCGCCAAGCAGTAGATTCATTCATCGATGGTGATGATTACAACGGCGTGACTGATGGTGCACAAATCCAAGGTCTTGGAGATGCTGACCCTGCGCTTAATATTAGTGCATGGGTACATTCCTACATGATAGGGTCGAACTACTACGGCACTGAAATACTCATTAGCTCAAATGAAAAGAACCCAATCGTTTTTGCAAAAGGCGATGAAGGGGCAAGCTCTAGTGAAGAGGCATACGATTATTCACAAGTTGACGTTGCAAGTGATCAATATTGGGATCAGGCATTCTCAGCAGACGTCTCTGGTGAGGGGCTATCTGCACAGGGTGACTCACCCCAAGAAGGTGGCGTTATCGATGCATGCCACGTCTCATATGCAAACATGGCACTCTGTGGCGCCCGGCTCAAAGATTGGAGAGATGGCAGCAGTAAACGCGTTATTCTTTCAAGCCGAGGCCCTCAAATTGATAATGCGGGCGATATGATTTCAGAGAACTTCTCACTTTCTCCAACATTAGAATTGTATGGACCAAGTGAACTTTGGGAGGGCATCTACGTTGGTGCTGATGGTTCAACACACTACGTCAAAGACATGTGGTTTAACAACATGGAATACACAACCAAAAATACTTGGAAAATGTATAAAGATAACTGCTTCATGGCAGAATTCTCAGATTTTGACAACACTGACCCTGCCAGCGTTGCTCACGATGGCGGACCATCTGGGGACAACTGGGTTGTGCTCAATGTCGAGTCAACTGATACTGATGTTTTGCCTGTGTACGATGTTATCCCAGGACAGACTCCCTAACCCTAACGATTCGTATTACATAGAACAGAGCGAAATGAATCGCTCATTAATTGGAGGTTTCAATTCATGAAACACAACACAAAACAAAAAGGGTTTACGCTCATTGAATTACTCGTTGTAATGTCAATCATTGCACTTCTCTTGAGTATATTGATGCCAGCACTTGGTCGTGCTCGTGCTGAAGCAATGCTCACGAAAGATCAAACCCAAGTTAAATCAATATTTGCTGGTTTTACGATGTGGGCTCCGTCCCATGGTGGCAACTACCCAATACCAGGTCTTGAAAAAAGATTGCCAAGTGGACCAGGTAACGACTTGATCAAAGGTCGCGGACCAGAAGATCTCACGCAAAACGACCATGCAAAAATGCTCTCCATGTGCGTGATGCAGAACTTGTTTAGCACAGATGTTCTGTATGCACCGACCGAACAAGGTGATTATGTTTTCCCAATGGAAGATTATGATTACGATGCATACAATGCATCGCCAGCAGAATGGACATTTTGGGATGACACCTTGCATAACAACTTGACATCACCTGACGATTATTCCAACAACAGTTATGGCATTATGCCTGTCACTGGTAAGCGGAAACAGCAAAGTTGGGGAACAAGCACGTACAACCCAACTGCGTACGCTGTCATCGGAACTCGTGGACCAACAAATGACGAGACGCTTGACCCCCAATGGGAAACAAACCTCGTCAATTCAAAGTCGAACCTGTTCCATGGCATCGATCGAGACTGGAAAGGTGTCATCGCTTTCAATGATGGTCACCTCGATGTACTTGAAACCTTCTACCCTGTGTCATCTACGTACATCAACGAGGATGGCGAAGCTGCACCGGACAACATGTTCAAAGAAGAAGATGATCAAGAAATTGATGAAGATTACATGCCCGGTGGCACGATGCAACGAGGGCAGGGCTCTGATATTATCTTAACCCACGTGATTGAAACACTTGGTGCAGAAGATGGGAGCGATGGTAAAGCTGGCTACTGTGAAGATTTCCTTCACGATTAAGTAACTACTTTTCTTGTTTACTTTTCAAGTGAGCCGTAGCAATGCTGCGGCTCACTTTTTTGTTGCATTATGCGTACTCGCTATGATGCACGTATGCATTGGGCATTTTCTTTACTCCTCCTTCTATTTCTTCAAGCCACACCTGTACCGAGTTACAGGCAGGCAAATGACGTTGCCATCATCACGATTGAGGGACCAGTAGATACGGTAACTGCACAATCATTTCAACGTCGATTAGAGGAATCAATAGATGCGGATGCGATTGTCGTTGAATTGGACACCCCAGGCGGTGATTTAATGTCGACCCTCAAAATTTGTTATGAAATCAAAAACAATGCTCCCCAAAATACGGTTGCATGGATTCGGCCCCATGCGTTCTCTGCGGGAACAATCATAGCCCTTGCGTGCAGAGAAATCGTCGTGGCAAGTGGCAGTACCTTTGGTGATGCTGCACCGATTAATGCCACGGGTCAACCTATTCCAGCAACTGAACGAGCAAAGATTGAATCTCCTGTCCTTGCTGAAGTGATCGATTCTGCACGCAGGAATCACTATGACGAACATCTCGTTGAGTCTTTCGTCAGTGTAGGAATTGAGTTGTGGCTTATACAAAACAAAGAAACTGGGGAAGTCATTTGTGTGAACAAAAATGAATATGAAACAATCTTTGGCACATCCCCACCGCAACGCTTCTCCGCGATTGGTTCAGACCAACTCGAGTCGGTAGAACTTTCACCGTTCTTCGACACGATATCCGCGCTTCAAGGTCAGATGCAACCGAACGAACCAACGTGGGAGCCAACGTTTGCGCAGCAACTCCCATCGAGTAGGAAGAGATTAACCGCAAGTGATGCTCCAGATTGGATCCTTGTGAAACAGATTGTGCCAAAGGATCGGTTACTGACCCTCAAACCATCCGAAGGTACAACGTATGGTCTTGTTCAAGGTGTTGTTAATAATGATGCTGAACTGAAACAGTGGCTAGGCGCGTCAACGATGCAACGATTGCGACCGACATGGTCAGAAAATCTAGTTGGCGTACTCATCAGTTGGCCAATCCGACTTGTACTCATCGCCCTCTTTTTAATTTGCATCGTTGTCGAATTCGCGACTGGCTCAACGGGTTTCTTCGGAGTCGGCGCAGTTGTCACGATGGCGCTATTGATTGGTGCGCCATGGCTTGCCGGATTAGCGCAATGGTGGGACATCCTCTTGGTTGTAGCTGGACTTATACTCATCGCCATCGAGATTCTTGTGATTCCAGGAACTGGGTTTACAGGATTCACGGGGATTGCCCTCTTATTTGTTGGCATGATTGGAAGTTTTGTATCGGGTGACCTTAGTTCCAATACAGGACAATCTGAATTGTTAACTGGACTCGGCACAATCATGGGTGGATGCATTCTCGCGTTCATTGTGAGTTGGATAATTCTGAAACAATTTGGAAACAGTAGCGCAGTTCAACAACTGGTTTTAGACGTTGAGGTCACCGCTCCTCAAACAAAACCTGTTGGGACGTTATCCGTTGGTGAAATCGCTGTTGCGCTCACCGATTTAAGGCCTAGTGGTAAAATCCAGTGGGATTCTGCGGTGTTCGATGCAACAACAACTGGTGGTTGGATTGCAGAAGGTGCAAAAGTACGTATCATGCAGTGCGGTATGACGATTGAAGTTGAGGAAATTGACACATGATTGAACTTCTAGCACAAACGGATTCGGCGAGCGCCTCTCCAATCATTTGGGCATTTGTCTTTATCGGGGCTGCACTCATCCTCTTCTTTGTTGAACTCTTTGTTCCCTCGGGTGGACTCATTGCGTTGCTTGGCGCACTCGCTGTTGTCGCATCTCTTGTTGCATTTTATATGCATGATGTCACCACGGGTTTCATTGCTACAGGGGTCTATCTTCTGCTTGGACCGGTGGTTGTTTGGATTGGATTTCGCATCTGGGTTGCCTCTCCTCTTGCCTCACAAATGGTTCTCGGAGGCGTTGTCATCGAGGATGAAGAAATCGCAAAACAAGAAGCAATGCGGAGGCAAAGAGAAGAACGAGCACATCTTGAGTCACTCGTTGGTCAATCAGGAACTACAGTAACCGTACTACGACCTGTTGGAGTGATTCGGGTGAACGGGGAACGAATCGATGCAATGGCTGAAACGGGTAGTATTGAGGCTGATTGCTCTATTCAAGTTACCTCTGTCTATGACAATCAAGTCAAAGTGCGGGCTATCGACTCACAAGAGTGATACAATAGAGGGGATGAGAAGAAGGAGATTCAAATGAACTCATTTATAGCGGTATCAGGTTGGACAATTGGCGGATTAATCATCGGTGGCATTATTTTGCTCGTCGTTGTTGGAACCTTCCTTAAATATTTCGGTTTGTACTTACAGGCATGGGTGAGTGGTGCAAAAGTTGGCTTTATCGACCTTGTCATGATGCAATTTAGAAAAGTGAATTCTAAATCTGTTGTCATCAATAGAATTAGTGCAAAAAAGGCAGGCCTTGAAATTTCAACCGATCAACTTGAAGCCCATTAC
>CAZVAE010000020.1:6531-8324 GCA_964624985.1 uncultured Isosphaeraceae bacterium
GGCAGAATTACAAATGTCGTTCGAGCAATGATTGCTGCGGACAAAGCGCGTATTGCCCTCGAATGGGAAAACGCAACTGCGATTGACTTGGCGGGCCGCGACATCATGGACGCGGTGCATACGAGTGTTGACCCCAAAGTTATCGACTGCCCAAGCCCATCGAGTGGGAAAGGAACAATCGACGCAGTCGCTGGAGATGGTATTCAACTCCGAGCCAGAGCAAGAGTAACCGTCCGTACGAACATTGCGCGTCTTGTTGGCGGTGCAACTGAAGAGACAATTATTGCGCGTGTTGGCGAAGGGATTATTTCTACCATCGGCTCGGCAGAAACACATCTTCAAGTATTAGAGAACCCGGACAATATTTCTAAAACTGTGCTTTCAAAAGGTCTTGACGCTGGAACAGCGTTCGAAATTCTATCAATTGATATTGCAGATGTTGATGTTGGTGAAAATATTGGTGCAACTTTGCAAGCACACCAAGCTGAAGCAGACAAGGCACGTTTCCAAGCAGAAGCTGAAAAACGTCGAGCGATGGCTGTTGCACAAGAGGCAGAATATCGAGCAGAAGAACAAAAGAACCGCGCACTCGTTGTACTCGCTGAAGCTGATGTGCCAAAAGCAATGGCAGACGCATTCCGAAAAGGAAACTTCGGAGTCATGGACTATTACAACATGAAAAATGTTATTGCGGACACAGATATGCGTTCATCCATTGCAGGCGAAAATCCTGACGCATAACTAAGACATAGAGCAACCACATGACAATGACAACTGAACTCCCCGCAATTCTAGGTGGCGAACCCGCAATTCAACTCCAACAAGCTGCCGCTTGCAAGTGGCCTATCATTGACACAGCAGATGAAGAAGCTGTTCTCGATGTTCTGCGCAGTGGCAACTTGTCCTTACATCCAATTGTGAATGAGCTTGAAGAGCAATACAAGTTCAGAACTGGTCGGTCGTTTGCGTTAACACACAACAATGGCACTTCTGCAATCCTTGCAGGGCTACATGCGATTGGCATTCAGCCATTTGATGAGGTGATTGTGCCTTCTGCAACGTGGTGGTCAAGCGTCATGCCCATCCTTCATTGCGGCGGTGTCCCCGTGTTCGCTGAGTTAGAACCAGATTGCTTAGGTTTAGACCCAGAAGATGTAGAACGAAGAATTACTGAGAAGACAAAAGCCATCGTTGTTGTCCATCTGTTCGGAATGCCATCTAAAATGGATGAGCTCACCGAAATTGCCAAGAAGCACAATCTGAAAATATTAGAAGATGCCTCTCATGCCCATGGAGCGATGTATAAAGGGAAACCAATTGGGTCGTTTGGAGATGTCAGTGTCTTCAGCATGCAGGGGAACAAACTCTGCCCATCAGGCGAAGGTGGCATTTTGCTCTGTGATGAGCAAGACGTATGGGAATCTGCAATTCGACTTGGGCATTATGAACGGTTGCTTGGGCTAGAATCCAAGAACAAATACTTTGCGGCAACCGGCTTCGGTTTTAAATTTCCCATGGCTCCGATGGCCGCTGCACTCGCTGTTTCACAACTTGCTCGAATGGACGAACGGAATGCTAGACGCAATCAAAACTGCATCTGCCTTTCAGAGAAACTCCAAGCTCTTGACATTGAAACGTTTCTCGCACCTGAAGATGTCGAGCGCGTCTACTTTGAATTTCTCGTTCGGTATGATGAAGAGAAAACAGGCCTACCAATCGATGCTCTAACAAAAGCTCTGCAAGCAGAGGGTGCAATGGTCGCAGCTCCGAGGTATCCCCTTCTTCACCAACAA
>CAZVAE010000020.1:8334-13983 GCA_964624985.1 uncultured Isosphaeraceae bacterium
TCACTCATGGAGTATGGTCTAACATTGCTCGCCTTCCAGCAACGACTGAAAATCCAATTCATACGTATGACCCATCTGACCTTCCGAACACTACGAAAGGGAATGGTTCATTGTTAAAGTTGCCATCGTTCCCTTCCGCGGATGAGGCATTACTCGACCAGTATGCACTCGCTTTTGAAAAAGTGCTCTCCCATGCACATGACATCCCAAGAACGAATGAATCCCAAGGCACCTCCTAACGCAGATGAAATCCTGCATCAGTTTTCTAAACCGACATTAAGAATCTGTCGTGTTTTATTGCTGTTCATGCTCCGAATTGTGAAGTGCGTGAGGCGTGTCCAATGGGAAGCATCCGGAACTGACACACTCAATCAAACCGAACAACCCGTGATCTTTGCATCAAATCACCAGAGCCATGTCGATACACATGTGATTCTTGCCACTCTTCCAAAAAAGATTCGTAAACAAACAGCAGTTGCCGCTGCCTTCGATCATTTTGCGGATCATGAAGGCACTTCAAGAAAAAAACGAGTCGTCCAGTTTCTCGTCGCGTCATTATGGCGAGCGTTCGGAATTGAACGCATCAAGTCTCCTCTTTCGTCCATTCGTACGATGCAAAGTCTTTTGGCAAGGGGGTGGTCTATCGTGATATACCCAGAAGGAACACGGAGTAGGAGCGGGGAGATTGCTTCATTCAAGCCAGGATTGGCTCTTGTGGCAAAAAAAAGTGACCGACCCGTCATTCCCGTCTGTGTGCTGGGTGGTCGTACTGTCCTTCCAGAAGCGACATATATTCCGCGATCGGGTTTTATCCGTGTTTCATACGGAGAACCGTTACACTTTCAACAACATGAAAGTTCAGCAGAGTTTATGTCACGCGTTGAATCAGCAGTTCGCGAATTGGCAACAGCGCAATGATTGATGCAACCAATCCAAATGTTTGGAGTGGTGTGGATATCGCATTACTGATCACACTACTTCCATTGTTGATACTAAGCGCTTTTTTCAGTTGTAGCGAAACTGCTTTTTTTAGAATTACACAGGCGCAACTTGTGCAATTGCGACAACAAAAAACGCCTCCTGCGAATGCGGTGCTTTACCTCGTTCGTCACCGAAGGACTGTCCTCATCACAATCCTCATCGGGAACATGAGCGCAAATGTGTTGTACTTCATTGTTGGTTCTGTGTTGATGCTGAACCTAACGAGCGGGGTCGCAGAAATTGGTGTTGCTGTAGGAACGTTGTTTGCAATCATTATCTTTGGCGAAGTCCTACCAAAAATGGCTGCAACCGCAAGACCTATTGGCATTGCGACTCTCCTTGCGCCACCTTTACTTTTGTTGCATCGCCTTGTTACACCACTTAGAAAACTTATTGATATTCTCATCATCACTCCGCTGTCGAGACTTGTAACTTCCTCCGCTCCTGATCCTCTCAATGCAGAAGAACTCGCAACTCTTGTTGAACTCTCAACATCAGAAGGCATTCTGAACCAAAGTGAACAGCGTGCTCTTTTTGAAGTTGTAGAACTAAGCAGAATTCGAGTTCGTGAAGCGATGACTCCTCGAGTTCACATGGTCGCTGCACCATCTACATCAAGTGAAGAAGAAATCCGCGAGATCATTCGAACAAGCCAACTCACTCAACTTCCAATTTATGGCGAAGATTTAGACGATCTCGTCGGCATGCTGCATACAAAAAGATTTTTGCAGCGAAGTAATGCAGGACCATCGGTCTTACAAGCAAGCATGACGAGACCTCAATTTATCCCTCAAGTCGCCACGCTTGATCAACTTCTTTCTCACTTTCGAGAAACAAAAACTCGGCTTGCGATTGTCGTAGATGAGTTTGGAGGGACTGCGGGCCTTGTCACGTTAGAAGATGTCCTCGAAGAATTGATTGGAGAAATTGGCGAGAACCCATTGCAAGAACGGACTTCTCCAAAAGAGATTGGCGTAGGGAAGTGGCTTATCGATGCCGATACTGGGGTGAGAGAATGGGCTGCTGCAACTGGTTCATTGTTGCAACGGTGCCCTGCTGCCACCATGGGCGGCCTTGTTGCCGCACGTCTTGGAAGAATTCCAAAAGTTGATGATTGCATTGAGTTGGGCAATCTAACAATTACCGTTGATTCGATGGATGAATATCGTGTCTCGACTGTCATAGTTTCACTCAAAGCAAAAGGCGAGACGACATGACCGGTTTTTACATCGCCATCGGAATTACGCTTCTTGGTCTCTTCATGAGTGCACTCTACTCGGGTCTTGAAACTGGGTTATACACAATCAACCAGATTCGCCTTGATGTTTGTGCCTCTTCAAAGTTAAAACAAGCAATTCGTTTGCGGAAAGTGATTGAAAATCCTACTCGGATGCTTGCTGTTCTACTTATTTGCAATAACATCGCAAATTATCTTGCAAGTTATGGTACTGCGAGAATGTTAGAAGAAACATCATATGGACCATGGTCTGCTATTGCAATCAATGCCGTAATCCTGATTCCAATTCTCTTCATCTTTGGTGAAATTCTGCCTAAGGATTTATTCCGAGCACATACAGATACGTGGACCTACAGATGGAGCGCGTCCCTTTCTGTTACCGACAAGATACTCTGGTGGTCAGGTATCGTTCCATTGGTTTCAGGCATAGGAACTCTTGCACAAAAAGTACTAGGCACTGAATCAACGTTTGAGCCCTCTCCACGAAGACGATTTGGACTTCTCTTTAAGGAGGGTCTTGAGGGTGGCGTATTGAGTGACGAGCAAATCACGCTCGCTGACCGCGTACTTTCCATGCAATCACTCACTGTCCAAAGTGAAATGGTGCCGTGGAATCGAGTTTCTTGTATCGGAATCGATGTGCCTCTTCAAAGACGATCAGAAATGTTGCAGACTTCATCCTATACACGAATTCCGGTCGTGAACTCGAAAGGAAACATTCGCGGTATTCTTCCTGTACTAAGTGTTCTACTCCAACCGAATGAACCTACTGATCGTTTAATTCTTGAGCCACTCTTCCTTACACCGACGACAAACGTACAAGATGCACTGCACCAATTGCGAGAAAGTGGCAAGGCAATGGCGATTGTTTCAAACGACGGTCAATCTCCGCTTGGAATTGTGACGTTGAAAGACCTTGTTGAACCACTTGTAGGCGAACTTGCTGCGTGGTAATCGTTATTACAGTAATTGCAAGTCTATGATGTCAAGTTCAGCGGTGGAATGACCTCTGAATTCATTTACTTTTATCTTTGCAACTAGATTAATGCGCGAGCCAGAGCCGATTCGTTCTTTGACATCGCCATGTCCCCACCAAACGCAACGTACACCCTTCCTTCCGATTTTGAATGAAAGGTGCGCGCCCTTGTTCCCCATCGTTCGAGGATCTGAAACTTTGACATCCATCAATTGAATGACTGGGGTTGGATTTCCAATTCCAAAAGGGCCAAGTTTCTCAATCTCTACCGCGATTGTATGCGTGATTTCATGCACGTCTGCCAGCACATCTGGTTGTACTGTTCGAATTCTTTGTTCAGGTGCAATCGCTTCTCTTGCATACGCTGTCATCGCCTCGACAAATGGAGTAAATTCTTCGTGCTTGATGGTAAGACCTGCTGCCATATCGTGTCCACCAAACTTGACGATGTGTTGTTGACAGTGTTGCAGTGCATCAAAGATAGAAAAACCTGGAATACTACGTGCTGAACCAACGAGATTGTCTCCATCTTTTGCAAACAGTATTGTTGGGCTGAAGTACGTTTCGATACATTTTCCAGCTGCGACCCCGACGACACCGCGTGCCCATGTGTCGTTCTTCAAAATGATCATTGGTTCTTGGTGAAGCGATGACTCTTCGATGCGTTGCAACGCCTCGTTCACAATAGTGCGTTGCACGTGTTGACGTTCTCGATTCACTGAAACAAGGTGTTTTGCTGCACCCGTTGCAAGTTCATCATCTAAATGTGTGAGTAAGTCAACTGCCTCTGCTGCGTGGGAAAGCCGACCTACTGCATTGACGACAGGCGCAATTCCAAAACTAATATGTGCAGAGTTTAGTTTTTTGTCAGGCGTATCAAGTTTTTTCATGATGGCACGCAAGCCAGCATTTTTCGTTGAGGGCAACAATTGCAGACCCCACCGTGCAAAAATCCTATTACTTCCGGTTAAGGGAACCATGTCAGCAATCGTTCCAATCGCAACAAGTGGAAGTACATCCAGAAGTGCGTCTTTCAATCGTTCGTTGACTGTATGACTTTCTGACCATACTCGAGCAAACGCCCATGCAACTTGGTATGCCACACCAACTCCAGCGAGTGGCGTACTTGGCTCTCCCTGTAGACCTGGATGCACAATCGCAGAACATTCGGGCAATTCACCACTTTCAAGGGGCTTATGGTGGTCAGTGATAATCAGTGTTATGCCGAGTTCGTTTGCTCGCTTCGCCGCCTCGATTGCTGTGATTCCACAATCAACCGAAATGACAAGATCCACGCCCAACTCACTAAAGTTCTCGATTGCATCACTGCCAATGCCATATCCCTCATCCATGCGATCAGGAATATAGATTGTTGGGCCTTCTTTTCCAGTTGCAGCGACAATGGTGTGATAGAGCACTGCCGAAGCCGTGATGCCATCCGCATCATAATCACCAAAAATGAGAATCTTCTTATTCTCTTTCACTGCATGTGCGAGGATTTCTCCAGCTTCTACTGCTCCAGGCAAGTGATCGGGGCTTTCTAATTGCGTTAGTTTTGGGTCAAGGTGTGCTTCAACCTCTGCCCGAGTTGTTAAGCCACGAGCCTCTAAAACTCGTTCGAGCAAACTGTGTGCAGGATTTGCTGGGGGGATGGGATTCCAATTTCTCGTCAATCCTTGCATCGCCACATCGTACCCAATTTTGACTATCATTCGCAGTTCAAGAGAAAACCATGACTCAAACTTCATACCCATCCATATTGCTCATTGGCCCTCCAGGTGTCGGCAAAGGGACGCAGGGTAAGATCTTGGGTTCAATTCCGGGGTTTTTTCATCTAGCAACTGGGGACATGTTTCGAGCGCTCGATAAAGAGTCTGAAATCGGACTAGAGTTTACTCGGTACTCATCACAGGGTCTTTTAGTGCCAGACTTTCTGACCGTTCGGTTGTGGCAGCAACATGTTGAACAATTGATGGCGAAGGGGTTGTACGACCCGTCCGAGGATATTCTGCTTCTTGATGGGATTCCTCGAAGCGAGCCTCAAGCAGAAATGATGCAGGACTACATTGACCCATTCATGGTTATTCATCTTGTCTGTGATGACATTGACGAAATGGTGAAACGAATGCAGAAGCGTGCGACGGAGCAGGGTCGACCTGATGATGCTGACGAATCGGTTATTCGAAAGCGATTTGAGGTGTATTCCGAACAAACAGCTCCCGTCTTAGCTTGTTACAACGATGAAATCATTTCAAACATTGACGCAATTGGCACGCAAGTCGAAGTACTCCTAAGAATTCTTTCTGCCGTAGTACCGCGGATTTCTGACAGATAGATTCGTTTTTCGTCAATCTTTGCTTTTCCTATTTTTTCGCGTATACTAGTCCTCTGCTCTTTGAAAACTTGGGGCCGACCTGGTTTCGACCGGACAGGGAAGGCAATACATTGCGTAACG
>CAZVAE010000021.1:0-4130 GCA_964624985.1 uncultured Isosphaeraceae bacterium
TCAAATGGTCCATTCATGCTTAAGGAGTGGAGATATAAGCGAGACATGTTGCTCGAGCGGAATCCGTATTATCACACTCCGGAAGTGACACAGCTTGATTCAATTCAAGCAGTAACAATTCCAGATGCCAACACGGCTGTGCTTGCATTTGAAAGTGGGCAACTGGATTGGCTTAGTAGCGTCAACGTTGATTATCAATCAGATATGTTGAAACAAAAGGTGTTGGGAGAACGCTCAAATGTTCATGCATTTCCCACATTTGGAACAGATTTCTTCTCATTTAATTGTCGTCCAACACTTGCGAGTGGTGCAAGCAATCCTCTTCACAGTGCTGCTGTACGCAGGGCATTTGTACTCGCAACAAACCGCGATGCAATTGTGAAATATGCAACCCGTTTACACGAGCCAACGGTAAACAGTTTTGTTCCACCAAACTCCATACGCGGATATGGAAATGTTGATGGGTTGGAATTTAATCCTACTCGAGCAAAGGAAGAACTTGACTCTGCGGGTTGGATCGATAGGGATGGGGATGGTGTTTTAGAAAATGAAGCGGGTGTTCCATTTCCGACTATTGATTTGCTGTATACAACCAACACACCAAGATACAAGTGGATGGCTCTTGAACTTCGGGATCAATGGGAAAAAACGTTAGGCGTTCGGGTTGAACTAAGGGGGACAGACAACAAGTTTTTTAGTGCGGATCTTCACTCAGGAAACTTTATGGTGGCAAGAGGCAGGTGGTATGGCGATTATGGTGATCCGACAACATTTCTTGATGTCTTTCGTTCGAACAATGGTAACAATGACCGCGGTTTCGTTGACAAAGAGATTGATTTGGCGCTAGATCGAGCTGCTGTAGAAAGAAACTCTCAAAAACGATTAGACATGTTGCGAGATATTGAAGAGCAGCTGTTTACGGAAGAGGTTCCCATGGTCGTCATTTGCCAGTTGTTGCAACTGTACATGTATGACCCAGAAAGAGTCTCAGGATTAACCGAACACCCCAGACTCGTTCAACAGTATTGGCGTGTATCCGTTGATAAAGATTGAGAGTTACGCTGAAGTTTCAGGTCTAGGGTCAACATATCGGTATGCAACATCAACCAAAAGATTGAAGAGAACGAGCATTGTCGAGTAAACAAGTACGATTCCCATCAGAACAGTGATGTCTTTTCCAAGCACAGCATCTACAAAGTGCGTTCCGATGCCTGGTACCGCAAAGACTTTTTCAACGACAAACGACCCCGTCATTGCGGCTGCGGTTGCTGGTCCCAGATAACTTAGAACGGGCAAGAAAGCATTTTTAAGGGCATGTTTAAGAACAACAGAATATTCTGAAACACCCATCGCTCTAGCGGTGCGTATGTGGTCGCTTTTCATTTGCTCAATCATTCCTGAACGCGTGAATTGAGCAATATATGCAGCAAATGGAAGACTCAGTGCAAGTGATGGGAGTACGAGGTGCCTCCATGTCCCCCAGCCACTCACTGGAAACCATTGAAGCCAGACTGCAAACAGAATAAGAAGCGCGACGCCAATAACAAATGAGGGCAAGCTAATGCCTATGATTGCGATACTAAATGAAACAGCGTCTACCCAAGTTCTGGGTCTCAGTGCACCACAGATGCCCGCGGTCAAGCCAATGAAAAGTGCGAGCAGGATGGCACAGATACCAATTGACATCGAGACCGGAAGTTGAGCAAGAAGAATATCATTCACCGTCCAATTTTCGTGGCGTAAACTTGGGCCTAGATTAAACACTGGACCATGATGATCTCCGAAAATCCAACCCAAACCAGAAGCGTCCCACACGTATTCTGAATAAAACAGAATGGGGTCATCAAGGTTGTATTGCGCTTCCATCGCTTCAACAACTTCTTGGGGTGGTCTTCGGCCCTCTTTATCAAGAGGATTGCCGGGTATCTGCCACGCCAGTAAAAATGTAATTGTATACACGGCAAACAAGATGAAGGGTAACTGAACAAGGCGCCAGAAGATGAGTTTACCTGTTGGTGATTGCAATGCCTACACTCCGTATTTCGCACGCTCCCCCAAAAGTTCGGCTATTCGAATCAGTTGATTGTACTTGGCAGTTCTGTCGCTTCGACAAGGTGCGCCTGTTTTGATTTGACCACAGTTTGTAGAAACTGAGATGTCAGCAATTGTTGTGTCTTCTGTTTCACCGCTACGGTGGCTTAACACTGCAGAATAGTTGTTCGCGTGTGCCATCTCTACGGCGTTAAATGTTTCTGTAAGCGTGCCGATTTGGTTGACCTTGACTAGAATTGAGTTCGCGCAGTTCTCTTGGATCCCTCGTTCAAGAAATGAAGGGTTTGTCACAAACAAATCATCCCCCACCAATTGAACCTTGCAACCAAGGCGCTCTGTAAGTTTTTTCCATCCCCCCCAGTCTTCTTCACCTAGTCCATCTTCAATCGAGCGTATTGGATATCGTTTGCACCAATCTTCCCAAATATCAATCATCTCATCCGAAGAAATCACACATTGGGGATCGCTACTAAAGAAACAATACCCTTCCTTGCCCAGCTTCTTGGCTTCAGCAACAAGTTCACTTGTTGCTGGATCTAAAGCAACAAAGATTTGTTCGCCCCACGAGTAACCCGCACGATCAACGGCCTCTTCGATAACTTTCAGAGCATCTTCATTATCTTTAAGGTCTGGTGCAAACCCGCCCTCATCTCCAACAGCAGTTGACATGCCCTTGTCATGTAGTACGTTTTTTAACGTATGGTAAATTTCAACAGCAGCCCGAAGACCCTCGCCAAATGAGTCGAAGCCCATGGGTTGAATCATGAATTCTTGAAAGTCAACCGTGTTGTCCGCATGTTTACCACCATTCAAAATGTTAAACATTGGAATAGGCAAGATGTGCGATTCGGGATTTAGATAGTAGAACAGCGGTTGATTTGCTGCATTCGCAGCAGCGTGAGCTGTTGCCATGGAGACACCTAGGAGGGCATTCGCTCCTAGATTTCCCTTGTTTGGCGTGCCATCGAGATTAATCATCGCATGGTCAATGCCCTCTTGATCCCGTGCATCCATTCCTATGACTTCTGGCGAGATAATCTCGTTGATATTTTTGATTGCTGTACGGACTCCTTTTCCGCACCACTCCTCTCCACCATCGCGTAATTCGACTGCTTCATGCTCCCCTGTACTTGCCCCACTGGGCACCGCGGCACGCCCATGGGCACCATCCTGCAATGTAACTTCACACTCAAGCGTTGGGTTTCCTCTTGAATCGAGGATCTGACGAGCATGAATTTTTGAAATAGTTGTTGTCATAGAAAGAAACTTTCGTAGAACGGAATCATACTATGTCTATGATTGACCGGTTAAAAAAACAAACAAATGCATTCTTAAAAGAATATGTTGGTCCCTGCCCTATCTGTGGTTACCAACTCAATGCTCCAACAGGCAAAAAGTGTCCTGAATGTGGTTCGTTTCTTGAGGTCCAATTGTCTGCCCCATTTCGGTTTACCCCGTGGCACGCCATGGTAACCGCGTTAGCGATTTCTATAGGAGTCATTCTCGATCGGCTCGCTCTTTCGATGATAGGAGTTTCGAATAGCAATACATACAAAATGCCATGGCTATTGATAGGGTTTTCTTTGATACCTCTCTTGCTTTTGTTTGGCATCTTCTGGCTCACTTGGAAACAGAAAAGAAGAGTAAACTCAAAAAAGAGGTGGAAGAGGATTGTGTGGTACGTCGTTGCACTGCTTATACCTATTTTGGTTGTTGCGGGACAATTGTGGGGGTTGGTTGAGATTATTATTCGGGCATAGGTACCGAGAATGCGGGGGTGTTGCCTTGTAACACTTCGACAATATCTTTGACGACCCACCCCATGTTTGTTGTCGCTGTTTTTGTTTTGCATGCGATGTGTGGATAAAGTGTCGCATTTGGAAGATGCAACAGCGGGTACTCTGTCGTTATTGGCTCGGGTTCATGAACATCAAGGATGGCGTATGCGCATTGGTTTCGTGTTAAGAAATCGGTTAGAGCGAATGCGTCAACAACAAAACCTCGAGATGAATTCATAAACACTACATCTTGTTTTAATTGTTGGAACATCTCTAAGTTACAAAAAAGGTGGATATCAT
>CAZVAE010000021.1:4140-13121 GCA_964624985.1 uncultured Isosphaeraceae bacterium
GGTTTTCTTTTCTGCCGTCAACGTGGATTGAAACAACATCGCTTTCCTCTAGCAACGATTCTAACGATACTTGTTCACAGCCATCGGAATTTGGAATGTTGAGGAGATCGTTGTAAATAACTCGGAAGCCCATCGCTCTTGCTACTTTGCCCAATCGGCTACCAACGCGGCCAAAACCAACAATTCCAAGTGTCGTTTCTGAGAACTCTCTTTGTGTTACCGATGATGTGCGTATTGCATCCCACTCTGCTTGACTAAGTGCTGTTGTTATGGCGGTCATTTTACGAAGTGCTGATAACATGCTCGTCATCACGAATTCCACGACTGATTCACTGTTCGCTTCAGGAGTGTGTACGACAATAACCCCACGCTCTTTGCATGCGTCAAGATCAATGTTGTCCACTCCAACCCCCGCCCTGCCAACTACCTTGAGCTTTGGAGCCAATTCAAGCATTTTCTTGTCAACTATCGTGTAGGTTCGAATGGCTAACCCAGCAGCAATGGGAAGTAGTTCTTTGAATCGCAATGAATCTGCGGGACATACATGCAAATCACAACGCTCAGCAAGCCAGTCACTGCACTCTTGAGGTAAATTTTCGGTTTGTATAACGACGGGTCGCACAACCACATTCTACCTTGAGTCGCCAGTATTCATTTGTTCTACCAGTACGCTCGTTACGCGTACGAATGCAGGCCGGAAATGGTGAAGTTAATGATAATCCAGTTAAAGAGCATTACCGCACAACCAATAAGTGCAAGCCACGCTGTCCATAGTCCCTTGTCTTTCACTTTAAATCTAGAATGAATCAGCACAACAAAAATCAAGAAGGTGTTCAGGGCAAATACCTCTTT
Organism: uncultured Isosphaeraceae bacterium; assembly: GCA_964624985.1. Taxonomy (GTDB): domain Bacteria; phylum Planctomycetota; class Phycisphaerae; order Phycisphaerales; family SM1A02. The sequence goes on from CAZVAE010000021.1 coordinate 4,993, forward strand.
TGGATCCCATCCCCATGGACGACCCCAGGAGTGATCAGCCCAAATGGCGCCCATTCCAATTCCTGTCCATAGCAAAATAAATGCTAACTCAACAAGAATCATTGTTGCACCATCAAGAACGGAACCTGCGTTGCTCGAACCCTGGGTGCTTTTTCCTGGCCTAATTTCTACAAGAGATGCCACACCGCCCGCTCGTGCATAATCCCGCGATCCGTCTTTGCGTTGCAGGACCTGCAATCCTCGTCGCAAGAGGTAGATTGTTGCCGTTACCGCGGCAACAAAAATTAAACAGTATGAAAAAATGATAAAGTTCACGTGAATGTATAGCCAGATGTCATGCAACACTGGCATTTTGTTCGAAACATGTGGGTTGAGTTCGAGTGGATAAAGGCGAACTGCCAACAGAGCAACCATCGCGGTTATTGATGCGCCAAGAGAAAACAGATACCTCATAGAAGTCTTGCGTACGAGATATTCCATCATTACACCAAACAGTCCGCCCATCCAAGCGGCTGTTGTAATTGCCTCAAACATATTGGTATTTGGGTACCGGCCAGAGACATACCACCGCCAAATAACAGCGACTGTGTTTAACAAAACAGCTAGTACAAAAATGGTTAAACCAATTCGACCAGTGTTTTTGAATCGATAAACAAATGCCATCAACAATAGAACAATGCTGATCAAATAAACAATCCAAATCGCTGTGAAATTGTTCAAGCGAAAGTAAACGCTTTCAAGCTTAAGTTTCGTAGCGTTTGGATAGATGTCAGCACCGTTTGCAAGGGCTGGAATTTGAATAGAAAGTGCATTGAGCAGTTCGTTTACCTGTTCGGCATTTTCACTTGTCCATGCTGTAATCAGGTTTTCCCACGCTGTTAAAATTTCTGGGTTTGTGTGTTGAGTAATTGTGCTCCACGGTTCATCAAAACGGCCTAAATCTGGGGGTATGATTTTAAGGTTGCTCCACAACATTTGTGGGTTAGCGGCGTACATTGCACTTTCGATTTGTTCGACAGGTGTTGCGTACCGCCGAACGTCTTGCCGGAGAGTATTCAGGAGTGCTGTAACATCATCTTCTTGTAGGACTTCCTGAGGGATCAGCCCTGTTTCCATAAACAACTGAAGGGTTGCCTGGGCGTCTGGCGCATTCTGGTTTGCCGCGTCGATGATTGCAGCCCTAAGTCCTTTATGTTTCACATACACAATACTTTGGTTTGCGTATCGTTCTGGACGAATCAACATGTCGAAATAGGTAAACGTTGCGTGTTGATTCTCAAATTTTCTTGGACCCAAAATGTACGACATGTATGAACGTGCAAAAGTTTCAAACGATTTCACCCGACCATTCGAAAACACTGCAACTCGTTCGCTCCACGATCCCATGTCCACACTGTTTGAGAATGTGGTCGTTTCAACCGCCGCGCTGACACTTGTGCATAAGAGTATTGCAAGCATAAACACCCGTCTCATTGTGTCATCCCCCTTTGTACATTAAGTTGCCTCTTTCGCTTTATCATTGGCTTGACATAAAATGCCCATATCATTCCTGCGACAGCCAAACAGGTGCCGAATAGCATTTGGAACACGCCCTTGCGGTTGCCGACCCCCAGCACGGTGTAGTTCAGGCCCGGAGACATCGAATCGGGTGGATCCCACTGGGATTGGAAAAACCAGAGACCGCCGTATTCTTTGGGGTCATTCACACTTACCGAAAGAATCTCACCAGTTCCGTCTAGGGGCTTCACAAGACTCCGCCAGTTTAAAATACTTGATGTGTTTCCAGTAAACCCGCCAAGGTGTGAGTCAACTTCAAATGTGTCAAGTGCAATGGGGACCGATAGGGGCGCCTTCTGCCTCGAAAACATAAGTTCGATCAATCTTCCATCTTTTAACTGAACTATTGTTGGTTGATACTGGAAACGCCGCACGCTCTCTGTTGTCGACTCAAAGGGATAGTGGTGGTATGGCAACCAAGTTGAAACCTCGCCCTCCGGTGTTGCAATGTTCGCTCGCACCATTGAATACGTGTTCAGCGCTGCAGGATCACGTTGGCGGGCCGGAACTATTGTAGGTCTTGTCTCGGATACCCCATGTGATTCAACTCTATCGAGGGCCAATGATACTTCGGGTGTAAGTTGTACATTCGAACCAATTTGCATCTCTTGAACACTCGGCTCACCCTCTTGAATTGCCGTTACAAGTACATATCCACCATTGACTCCACCTACGAGCGTAATGGGAGCACCACCAGGCTCATATGACATCTTGATGTCCTCATCCAAAAACATGGTGGCGTTGTGTTCTTGAGATTCGACCACATCACGATTAAGTTCTGACCTGTCAAACACCCATCGAACCCAGGTGTTTTCTTCGTGATTCAATTCCACTTGAGCGAGGGAGACAGGCTCGCCGTTGATGTCCAAATCATTTTGTATAGCAACAACTTTATATTGATAACCCGTATCACCTATGGGTTGAAACTCGGGGGAGTTCGTAATTGTAAGTGCGTGTTGTTTACCGTGTACTGTTGCAAACAATGCGGGTTCAAGTGTAGATAGGAGTTCTTCCAATTGCTCGTCAGATGTCACCCATTCGAATCGCATGAGCGACGAGTCTGCTGTGTTTAAACTCTTATCGAACGCGAACATCTGAAAGCTCTGTTCGGCCACCCGACCTTTTCGGAGGGTCATCCATGCAACAGGATAGTAATCACTTCCGCCACCAGTAATTTTTGGCTGTAAGAATGCGTATCGAAGATAGCTGGTGATGTTGATGTGTTCTTGTATGGGGTCGTTCGGGTCGTTTGGCGAAACCCCGATTTTGATTGGGTGAGATTCAATTCCTTTGCCAGGGAACCAGACATCGTTTGGATTTCCAATATAGTCATTTAACCTTTGCAGGTTTTGGATTGGGCGCTCTATCCAAGTTGAGTTTGGAACCCCTGAAGCATTCAATTCTCGAAGATAAATCGAACCGCTTTGCGTTAACAAGAATTCATCCTGTACGTCATACTCGAGTGCCAAACTCAACGAATCATCAAGTAACGCACTTCCAACAACATTTTTAGCGCGTGCCATTGGTTGGCTGGGGTCACCTGTTTGAACAACATCCTCTGTGTATTCTGGATATCCCGCAATGAGCTGTCGCATAAACGTTTGCTCACCATCGTTTACCTCAACGGTAACCGTATATGCCCGCGTTCCCTTGTCACTGCCAGACATTAACTCCCAATTTGGGTTGATGCCCGTTATGGTAAACGTCCTTCCTTCAGAACGAATCGTGTTTCCAGGGGTCACAACCATTGAGATTGAGCCGCCATCTTGCTGTTGAATAACCACCCGTCTCCGAGAAACGAGTACGTCGCCCTCTACTTTTTGTGAGAAATACACCGTGCAACCTAGAACCAGAACAATGACTCCAGTGTGAATAGTCCACACACCTACCGTTAGTAAATTAAAGGGTATTTTTCGAATTGTAACAATTGACATGTTCAAGCAAAGAAGTGCGATGAGCCATTTGAAGGGCCACCAATGAAACCATTCGAACTCTGTCATTTCGAGACCCCGTATTTCACGAAGATTCATCCACGCGGTTGGTTCCCATATGAAAATGCTTATTGGAACACCGGATGAGCCTATCGAACAATACACAAAAAGAATACTTAAAATTGTGATACCTAGCCAGACTTTTGTAAACAAATCTAGCAATGTCATTGCAACAAGAGCGGGTATTGCGATATACCACCACACAGAACCTTCTAATCCATATGTTAAAAAAATTAGGATGGTTGCGACGAGAGGAAGCCCCCACAACAACGTTCCTGGCCAGCGAAATATTGGGTGTGCCGGCTGTGTCATCTCGTTATCCTTCGGTGTAGGAGTAAACACCTTGGCCCGATTTGTCACCAAGGTTGCCTTGCTCTACAAGTTCAATAAGTTTTTTATTGGGTAGGTACTTCGGGTTTTCATCAAGACCTTTATACATCACCATCATGATGTCTTTACAAACATCAAGACCAATATAGTCCGCGAGTCGAAGCGGCCCCATTGGAAAAGCGCAGCCTAGTTTCATAATTGAATCAATATCATCTGGCTCTGCAACTCCGTCGTCCCACGCGTGGAATGCCTCGTTGATCATGGGCATGAGCACCCTGTTTGAGACAAAGCCAGCGAAATCCTCTGCTGGAACAGGTATCTTTCCCATCGCTTCCGAAAGTGCAATCGTAGCCGCAGTTGTTTCTTTACTTGTCTTTTTGCCTTTAATCACCTCTACGAGTTTCATCACAGGAACGGGGTTGAAGAAGTGCATACCAATCACCCGGTCTGCCGCGCTTGGCACAACGGTTGATAACTCTGTAATTGATATTGATGATGTGTTCGTTGCAAGGACAACGTCGTCGCCAAATACGTTATACATCTCTTTAAAAATGTTTTTCTTTACATCAACGTTTTCAGTTGCCGCTTCTACAGACCAGTCAGCGTCGGATGCTTCTTGCATTGAAGAGACATACGTGAGGTTCGCTTGTGCAACTTCCCCTTCTTCGCTTGTCATCCTCTCTTTTGCAACCGAACGTGCAATCTGCTTCTCATGGTATGACCTTGCTTTTTCAAGTTGTTCGTTTGATACATCAACGACAACAGATTGAAATCCGTGGGTTGCTGCGGTCAGGGCGATACCACTTCCCATCGTTCCGCCACCAATAATCGCTATTTTTTGAACTGCCATTTTTAGTCGTTCCAAGTTCGCAACGCTTCGCCCGTGTATTGGGCAAGTGGTCGAATAATTCGATTGTTCTGGTGTTGTTCCATAATGTGTGCACACCAACCGGTTATACGCGAAGCAACAAAAATTGGTGTGTATTGTGGCACAGGAATCCCAAGTGCAAAGTACGTCATACCACATGGGAAATCGACGTTAGGATAAATGTTTTTGTCTCGAAGCATGATTGCTTGGACTTCATCGCCTAAATCAAACCATTTTTTTGCCTCAGGATTTGCTGCGTCGCAATATTGAAGTCCCCAGTTTCGCAAAATGCCTGCACGGTGATCGCCGTTTTTGTATACACGATGACCAAAACCCATGAGTTTTTTCTTGGTTTCAAACGCGTTTTTCATAAATGCTTCAGTTGATGTTCCACGATCCGTTGCTTCCATAATCTCAGCAAGCATTTTCATTGCTGCCTCGTTTGCACCGCCGTGCAAGTTCCCCTTAAGCGCACCAATGCCACCACAGACACATGAATGCATGTCACTATTCGTTGATGCGATAACACGACACGTAAACGTTGAGGCGTTAAAATCATGTTCTGCATAGAGAATCAAAGAAACATCCATGACCTTCGCAGCAGATTCGTGTGGTTTTTCTCCAGTCATGCACCAAAGCAAGTTTGCAGCGTGGCTTAATGACTGGTCTGGCTCGACTGGATCTTTACCATCAAGCGCCATTTGGTGAACGCCAATACAAGTTGGAATTCGGGCGAGTAAGTATTTTGATTTTTCTAACTCTGCTTCTGGTGAATTATCTTCGCAAGATGGACATCCGTGAGACAGGAGTGAAATTGCTGTTCGTAAAACAGACATTGGATGGGCTTCAGGTGTTCGGTTTGCAATGTCAACAATCGCATCTTGAACACCTTTCGGGATGGTGCGCAGTGAAGCAAGTTCGGTTGAAAAGTCTTTTAGTTCGGTTTCGTTTGGCTTGTGCCCGACGAGTAAGAGAAACGCGACTTCTTCAAATGTTGCGTTTGCAGCAAGATCAGCGATTTCATACCCTCGATACATAAGTTGTGTTTGGTTCACAGCACAAACAGCTGTATCGCCGATCGTTTGTCCCGCTAAGCCGCGTTGGTCTGCTTGTTTTTTTGGTTTTTCTTCTGTTTGTGTCATAGACCCACATTCTACCAGAATAGGCGGGTGTTGTTTTTAACTGCCCAAGATGAGTGCAGCGTGAAAAAAGAAAAAAATTGAAGGGTTTTGTTAACCGTTAGGAAATGTCCACTGTTCTCCGGGTACATAGCCCAATAAATCGTAAAGTTCTTGCCGCGTTTGCATTTGTTCCTCTAGTGCCTGAACTGATTCTTCCTTCTTCAACTCTTCTAAACAAGTTGTGATTGCACCCATTGCAATTCGTTGCATTGTTACTGGGTAAATTACTAGGTCATATCCCATTGCTTCGAATTGCGATGCGGTAATGTGGGGTGTTTTTCCAAACTCTGTCATGTTTGCAAGTAACAAACCTGGACATGCTTCAGCGAATAGAGAAAACTCCTCTTCAGATTGAAGACCCTCGGGAAAAATCATATCTGCACCCGCATCCCGATATGCAAGTGCGCGTTCAATCGCCTGTTCCATTCCTTCTACACTTCTCGCATCCGTTCGTGCAATCAGAATGAATTCTTTGTCTGTACGGTTTTCAGATGCGGTTTTCACTTTCTCGACCATTTCGGACTGAGGCACAAGTGATTTACCGTCTAGGTGTCCACACCGTTTTGGGAACTGTTGATCTTCGATGTGCATCGCCGCTGCACCACTTCGCTCGTACTCAACAACGGTTCTGGAAATACTCTCAATCTCACCATATCCAGTATCAGCATCAACAACAACAGGCAACCCGCCTGCCTTTGATACTTCTCGAATAGTTCGACACATCTCGCTAAGAGTAATTAGCCCAACATCAGGATAACCTGCTGCGTTTGCTGTAGCCCCACCGCTAATGTAACACGCGTGAAAACCAGTTCTTGCAATGGCTGCTGCAACCAGTCCATTCCACGCCCCAGGACACATGACAACGCCTTGTTTCATGGCGTTTCGAAGAATTGTGCCTCCACTTGTCATCCGGTAGATTTTACAGGATTGGGAAGTTGTTGGTTTGTAGATGCGTTTGTGGTGAAGAACATTTTCAATGAAGCAATAAGGAGAACGATTCCAAGTGTTGTCCGAAGTCCTTGGTGACCAAGTTTTTTGCTACCTATGGTTGATCCAACGACACCCCCAATGAGAACCGCAATGATGAGTGGGTAGACCTGCCCAAAATGAATTGGTGCTCCGTTGGAATCAAGTAGGATTCCTCCTAATCCTGCAACGGAGTTAACAAGTATAAATGGTGCGCTGATGGCTGCTGTTTGTTTTGCCGTTGCCCAACCCAACAATAGAACGAGTGGGCTCAAAAAGATGCCTCCACCAATTCCGATGATGCCACTTAAAAAGCCTATGGCAACGCCTGCGAGGACAATCAACGGTTTGTTTGGGGTTGAATTCTTTTCGTGTCCTGAAAGCGGTACAAAAAGACGCACCGCTGCATACAAAAGAAAGATTCCCACAATTGGTTTGTATATGCTACTTGTTACATCGATGTATCCGCCGAGAAACGCAGCAGGAATACTCGCACAAACAAGTGGAACGAATAAATTTTTTCTAAATGTACCCGTTGCACTAAACTTTAATGTCGCAATTGAAGCAACAACAATGTTTAAGATCAGCGCAGTTGCACGCATCTGTTCTGGAAGCACACCAACTAGAGCAAAAACAGCTACATAACCCGAACCCCCACCGTGACCAACTGTTGAATAAAGCCCAGCCATGATAAAGACAGCCAGAGCAATAAGCAAAATGTTGGCTTCGGCCATCCACATATTGTACAACGCCTACTTTACGTTCCCTGCTTAAGTTAAAAATGTTGCCCTGAGTTTGGGGATTCGAAATAGATGTATTTTAGATAGGGGTGTTTTGCACGAACAACTTTCATTCTAGGCAGTCGCTTATTGGTGTTCAGCCTATCAATGCTGTCAATGATGCGCTTGGGTAATACCACTCCAGAATCTCTTCCCACGTTTCACCCTTGCCAGCTAGTTCTTGGGCTCCATATTGGCACAGCCCCACCCCGTGACCCATTCCAAATCCTTCAAATCGAACGTGTGATCCCTCTTTGGTCGCTGAAAGGTGGGAAGACCAAATGGTTGGTGTTGCCGATGATAGCTGCGGGATCGAAGCGTTTACAGCTCGAATGAAATCTCTGGCTCTTACCGTTGATGCCCTATTGCTTCTGTCATAAATTGTGAGTTCGGTTGGGCGACCATGAATGTTTGATTTTGTTGGCTCAATAGAACGAATAGAACGAATAGAAGAAAT
>CAZVAE010000021.1:13131-13819 GCA_964624985.1 uncultured Isosphaeraceae bacterium
CAAGAGTTGAATCTCCTTCGGAGTGTACGAGATGCCCGATTTACAGACCATCTGTGTATATCAAGTGTTTTGCAAACATCACTTCCATCATGACCTCGCAAGGGTGGAATCTCGTGGATTTTTGCTCCACTGATTGCATCGCTCGCCAGAGCGGGCGTCCCGCCGCAACACGCACAATAATATGCTGGAATAACCTCAGAGTTCCAAGTAAGAACTACACCCTTTGATTCTATTGTTGCCCTGTGCGCAACATCGAGAGACACGTTGCCTACATACATCTGCGAAGATGGGGTGTCGTCAAGATCGAAGTAACTGACACCTTTGCGCTCGAGATGTTGGGCTGTTGCATAACTTCTTGCGGCTACTGCCTGTGCAATAAAGGTAGTCGGGTGCCAGTGTGCAAAAAGCTCGCCCGCAAGTACCCCTGGAAGGTATTGCTCTATTGGAATGTGGGCGATGACGTCAAACGTCGTTGAATCCTCTCTTGGTTTTTGCAACACCAACGTTCCGCTTATCTTTTTCGTTTCGGTGCCGGTGCTCACTACGCTGTCGGGCTTACACTCAACCGTCTTGTTCATCCCACGGATATCGCTTATCGAAAACGATTGATTGCGAACTGTGACTTGATTAAGGTTCTTGCCAATTCGTACGCGGATGTGTGTTGGCCCACCAAACTTCGCAACCCCAA
>CAZVAE010000022.1:0-835 GCA_964624985.1 uncultured Isosphaeraceae bacterium
AGCGGCAAAAGCTGAAGTAATATAAATCCCATTCCATTTCGATGGGTTTAATCTTGCAGATCTAGCATCTTTCTCTAAATGTGTACTGACAAGCCAGCCCCATGCAATAAATGCACAAAAGATGAGTATGGGTTTCCATGGACTCATTAAAAAAACTGGGGTTGCGTCAGAAAGCAAAACTGAAAACATTATGCAATACCCTTCAACTTCATCTTGAGATCTTCAGGTTTAGGCGTAGCATCTAGCGCTTCAGCTTCGACTAATCGTAGTAGGGCGGTGTTGAGGTCCACCATGCCCTCTTCATGACTCTTGATGATGACATCGAGTAACTCGCCTTCCCTTGCTTCAAGAATATATTTGGTCACAATTGGAGTGCCAAGTAAAATTTCAAGTGCTGGAATTCGAGCGGTATCTTCGTGCAGGGTGGGCAACAACTTTTGATAGACAATCGCTCTCAAGTTGTATGCAAGCAGTTTGCGAATCTGAGGCCGTTCGGTTTCAGGGAACAAATCGTAAATCCTACCGAACGTTTGCCATGCAGAAGATGCATGGATGGTTCCAAAGACTAAATGGCCGGTTTCTGCTGCTCGAATAGCGGCTTCAAACGTTTCATGGTCACGCATTTCACCAACGAGTACAACATCTGGGTCTTCACGGACTAGCGCGCGAAGGGCTTCATTAAAACTTAAACAATCAATTCCAACTTCTCTTTGGTTAATTGTTGCCTTTGCATCGTTAAAAATGTATTCGATTGGATCTTCAATCGTGACTATGTGGCAACGTTTTCGTTGGTTGACATAATTCAACATCGCAGCGATTGAAGTAGATTTTCCGG
>CAZVAE010000022.1:872-13687 GCA_964624985.1 uncultured Isosphaeraceae bacterium
AAAAAGAATAAGACCGTTCGCACTCATCGCAACTTCTCCCAAAATCGGCGAGAGATGAAGTTGTTCGAATGTCATAATGTTTGATGTAATGAGTCTGCAAGCAAGAGATGGTTTGCCGCGAGCCATAAACATATTTACTCTGAATCGGTGATCTTCATCGTAGTCATACGCTAAGTCAATCTGACCATGTTTTTGAAAATGCTTATATTGGCTCCCGTCAAGGATATCTTTTGCAATCTGGTAACAAAGTGGTTCGCTGTTCAACTCAGCGTCTAAACTTCGTAATACACCACGGACACGGATACGTGGTTTAGTACCTGCTTTGATATGCAAGTCCGATGCCTCGAAATTAATCGTTGCTTTGAGCATTTTTCGGAACTCGTCTAGCCCATTTCCGGGCGTGGTTCCGAGATCATGCGAAACTGGATTTGCTGTGAATTCGTCTTCTGTATGGCTCAAGGGTAGTACTCTTCTTTCGATAGACCTCTGTTCGATATGATAAGTGGGCAGAGTAGCATATTGAAGGCACTACCTCACTACTTAGGGTTGATTTTGAGGGTGAAAACGGGTATCCTTGGCAGATGGAAAAGTTGAACATTACCGAAGGTATCACATTTGACGATGTTTTGCTCGTGCCTAGGTTTAGCGATATCACACCAGACATCGCAGATACGTCAACTCGTCTTACACAACGAATTTCGCTCAATATTCCGCTAATTTCTGCCCCTATGGACACAGTGACAGAATCAGCGCTCGCTATCGCACTGGCTCAAGAGGGTGGAATGGGCATCGTGCACAAGAATATGCCACCACATATACAAGCGCTAGAAGTTGCAAAAGTAAAACGTTCCGAAAATGGGGTGATTACAGACCCAGTGACATTAAGCCCTGAAGATTCAGTGAAGCGAGCAATGGCACTTATGGCCGAGCAAAATGTTTCTGGTTTTCCAGTGACAATCGATGGAAGTGGCAATGGTGAAGTCGTAGGAATTTTGACTCGTAGAGATATGAAGTTTGTGGATTCCACTGAACAGCTCGTAGGTGAGTTGATGACCTCTGAAAAACTGATTAAAGGCAATGCTCAGACGTCACTCGAAGATGCAGAATCGATGATGACCCAAGCAAGAGTTGAAAAGTTAATTTTAATTGATGGTGAAAACAAATTGTGTGGTTTGGTCACAATGAGAGACATCGAAAATATTCGACGCCATCCTAAAGCTTGTCGAGACGAGCGTGGGCGGCTTCGAGTAGGTGCTGCAGTTGGCGTGCATCAATATGATCGTGTCGAAGCACTCATTAACGCAGAAGTTGATGTTGTTATCGTTGATACAGCGCATGGCCATTCTCAGAATGTCATTGACACGGTGAAGGAAATCAAAACACGGTGGGACATCGATGTGATTGCTGGAAACATTGCGACGACCGAAGGTGCCGAAGCATTGATAGAAGCAGGAGTTGATGCAGTTAAAGTTGGAATTGGTCCGGGTTCAATTTGTACGACACGTATTGTTAGTGGAGTAGGAGTTCCTCAGTTAACTGCGATTGTGAATGCGTGCAAAGCAGCAGACAAACAGAACATACCGGTCATCGCAGATGGGGGTATACGTCAAAGCGGTGACATTGGCAAGGCAATCGCAGCAGGGGCAAGTGCAGTCATGCTCGGTTCACTCTTTGCCGGTCTTGATGAGAGCCCTGGCGAGCTTATCTTACATCGAGGTCGACGATTTAAAACGTATAGAGGAATGGGAAGCGAGGGCGCAATGGGTTCTGGCTCTGCAGACAGATATAGTCAAGCAAACACCAGAAAATATGTCCCTGAGGGTGTTGAAGGAAGAGTGCCCTACCGAGGAAAACTCGGAGATTTTGTGTATCAAATGGTTGGTGGTCTTCGCGCAGCGATGGGATATTGTGGAACTGCGACGATTCAAGATTTGAGAAACCAGTCGACCTTCGTTCGAGTAAGTGGTGCATCTCTGGTGGAAAGTCATCCGCACGATATTCAGATTATCAAAGAAGCACCAAACTACCAAGTAACGAGTGAACCATCTGCACAGTAATAGAACAACTTTAACTGCATCACTTGTATTGACAGGCCTTGCTTCGATAGGCACAAGTGTGATTTGGAATGGATTGCCATTCATTGCAAAGCGCGATTATGATTTCAGTGAAGGCGAAAATTTAACGCTCTATTTACTTATAGGCATTCTGTACATTACTGGCGCACTCACTTCTGGAGCTTGTACACGTGTATTACGACCTATCTTTTCAATGCGATCAATTATTGCATTGTTGTTGCTATTCGTTGCATTGGTATGCCTACTTCCACTAATACCAAATGTAGGTTCTTGGGTCATTTGGATTTCAGGAAGCGTCGCAGGATTCTGTAGTGCATGGTTATGGCCGATCGTTGAAAGTTATCTCGTCGCTGGGCGACATGGTTCCGATATGAGAAAGGCGATCGGTTGGTGGAACCTAGTTTGGATGACTGCGGTTGCAGGTGCGATGATTGCAATGGCGCCGATGATGGAAAATCACGCATCGATGGTCATCGTAGGTCTTGGGGTAATGAATCTCGTTGCAATTGGAGTGTTGCCTTGGTATTCAAAAAACCCGCCAGACCACCACGAAGTAGAAGCTGTTGCAGACGTTTCACAGCAATACATTGGATTACTCCACGGTGCACGGGTGTTATTGCCGTTGAGTTACATCATAAACGGCGTCCTATCTCCATTGCTGCCATTCGTTCTTGCAGGAATTGCCATCGATATTTTTTGGCAGACTCCAATTGTTTCGATTTGGATGCTCTCTAGAGTTGTCGCAACTGCTCTGATGTGGCAATTTGGCTCGTGGCATGGGAAGTGGTCAGTGCTGTGGATCGCACTGCTTGCAATGACACTTGGGTTCATTCTAATTCTGAGTGCATGGGGTCTCCTCCCACTTACCATTGGATTAATACTCTTGGGAGGCGGAATGGGAATCACATATTATGCTGCACTCTATTATGCAATGGCTGTTGGGCAGGCAGAAGTCGATGCTGGTGGGAAACATGAAGCATTCATTGGTGGTGGATATATGGTTGGACCCCTAATAGGACTACTTTCAATGCAACTTACGTTTACTTCGAGTGGAACTCCATTTGGAGCAACAATTTACGTTGTTTTAGCCATCTTAATCCTCGCTTTTGTGGCCCTAGGGGTCTTTTGGAAAAAAGCCCGATAATCCGCAATCAAAAGTGGGGTTATTGCCTTTAGAATCGACATCCCGATGATAGAACCACAGAGGAAGAGCCCTCGTAAGGAATCACTATGTTTATCAAAATTGCAATCGCTGTAACACTCGCCCTAGTACCTGAATCTTTGCCAACTGATCCAACTGGATTAGACACGTTTGGAATGCGTGGTATGCCAATTTCAGAAGATGGTTTGCCACCTTTTGAGCAAGTGTCTGATGGATTCGAAACAGTCATTTCATCCGTAGGTGATGAGGGTGGCTTGTACACCTTATACCGTGATGAAGATGACCGGCTTTTGATTGAACTATCGCCGGGCTATGAAGGCCAGCCTGTGCTGATTGCATACACAATTTCAAGTGGTATTGGTGAGTCGGGTGTTCAGATTGGTGATATGTACGGCTTCTGGACTCGCATTCATAATCAACTTGTGCTTGTGCAACCAAACTTAGAAGTAAAATCAACTGGAGATGAACAATCCCAAAGCGGAGCAGCCCGCGTATTTACAAATCGAATTCTTCTCGATGTCCCTATTCTTAGTGAAGGTCCAAATGGTGGACCTGTAATCAATGGAACTAATTTGTTTTTGAATGGTTCTGGTAACTTTTTTGGTCCTCAAACCAGAGGGGCGAGAACAGATTTGGCAACCCTTAGTAAAGCGAAAAGTTTTCCATCAAACGTGGAACTCACCTTTGACTTACCACTTGCAAGTGGTCAGTTCGGTTCGATTTCTTATTCAATCCGAACAGTACCTAAAGATGATGGTTACCAGCCACGAGTTGCTGATCATCGCATCGGATACTTCACAACAACGCACAAAGATATCGGGGATCCCTCGAATGACGACCCATGGGTGCGGTATGTGACGAGATGGAATGTTGAAAAAGCAGACCCATCATTAAAATTGAGCCCACCGAAACAACCAATTGTCTTTTATCTAGAACACACGATCCCTGTTCGATACAGACGTTGGGTGCGTGATGGCGTACTTGAATGGAATAAAGCATTCGAGCAAGTCGGCATCGTGAATGCAATCGAGGTGTATCAGCAAGATGCATCGACTGGCGCTCATATGGAAAAAGACCCAGAAGATGCGAGGTTTAACTTTATTCTTTGGACGAATGCAGATATGGGTTTTGCAATTGGTCCTAGTCGAGTAGATCCAGAAACCGGTCAAATTCTTGATGCAGACATTGTCATGGATGAAGCATTCGTCTCAGGATGGTCAAAAGCATGGCACCGCCTTCTTCCTGAAGTTGCGATGCAGAGTTTTGAACCAGAAGCTTTGGAATGGTTGAAAACCCATCCAAACTGGGACCCGCGAATTCGATTGGCGCATCCTTTAGAACGAAAAGCCATTGCAAAGCAAATCGCAATGCAACCAGCGCATCCTGCGATGGCTGAAAAGTCTGCACTCATTGGTGATGATGAGTTTGATGGCCTTGGTGACAGGGTATGTCAAACAAACGGTGCGTGTATGTACCCCGCATTTCAGTCTGCAGAACTTGCGATGGCGAGATTACATCCTGACGTGCTCGCAATGCTCGCAGTGACACAAGATGGCGAAGAAGATGACGGTGACATGTTAGATGGAGTACCTGATTGGTTCATTGGTCCAATGTTGCGAGATATCATCATGCACGAAACAGGACACACCCTTGGTCTTCGACATAACTTTAAAGCATCAGGTGTGTATGACATGAATGAAATGAATAACAAGAACTTTGAACCAGAAGCAATTTGCGGTTCGGTTATGGAGTATTCACCGATGAACATCAACGTTGAAGATGGTCCAGACCAAGGCGACTTTACAATGATGACAATTGGACCTTATGATTATTGGGCGATTGAATATGGATATACAACGGACGAAGAGTCGTTGCCAACAATTCTATCACGCGTCAATGAGCCACAACTTACGTATTCAACAGATGAAGACACGTTTGATAGCGATCCTTCTTCACGTAGATTTGATTGGGGTAAGAATCCACTTGATTATGCCGACTCTCAAATCCGTCTCGTAAAGTTGTTGCGAGGAACCTTACTTGACCGCATGGTAAAAGAGGGTCAAAGTTGGGCACGTGCTCGTAGTGGATATGAAATGTTGTTAAACCGGCAGTTCAGTTCAGTAAGTACAGCTGCAGATTGGATTGGTGGCACCTTGCACAACCGTTCCCGTAAAGGCGATCCGGGCGATAGAGATCCGATTGAAGAGATTGACCCTGAGATTCAAAGGCGTGCCCTCACAATGGTGTTAGAACATTCAATGCGGGATGAAGCTTGGGGGCTGAATAGCGATTTGTTGCGAAAGATGACAATTGAAAAGAATTGGGATGCAGGTGGTATGGGAGATATTTTTAGGAATCCTTCGTTCCCTATTCACCAAAGAATTGGTGGCATGCAAGCGTCCGCACTCTCGATGGTCATGAATCCAAGCAAACTTAGCGGTGTATATGATGGCGAACTGCGAAATGATGTGGACGTTGATGTCCTGACAGTCGCTGAAATTATCCAAGCTGTTACGGACGAAGTTTGGTCAGAATTGGATGACCTGCCAAAGAATTCGACAAATCGTAAGCCAGCAATTTCAAGTTTGCGTCGTAATCTGCAAAGTGAACACCTTGCTCGTTTGATCGAGCTTAGCTTAGAAGAAGATGCAGGTACACCTGCGAGTAGGGCGATTCAAAGTTTAGTACGCATGCAACTTGTTGAGATTCTTGCTTCGATAGAATCTGCGAAAGCGAGAGACGCGTATACCCGTGCTCATCTTTCGGATGCTTCAATGCGTATTGAAAAAGCACTAAATGCTCAATACACGATTGGAAATGATGGCGGTGGTGGCGGTTCTTTCAACATCATGTCGCTCTTTGGTGAAGAGTAAATCCACGTAACATCGTGAGAGTCACTGTTTTGGCGACTGCCACTTTCCTGCTATCCTATGGACTGTGACGCAAGCAACACAAGCAGTTCAGCGACTATGGTTTGAACCAGTCAGTGGCCCAGAAATTGATGGCTTTTGGCTCGAGCCAGGAGGTGATATCGTTTTTGGGCGCGGCTCACAGTGCGATTTAAAGTTGCCAGAAGCAACAATCTCGAGACAGCATGGTCGTTTCATCTCGACTGATGAGGGATGCTTTCTTGTAGATTTGGGTGCACGACTCGGGACATTTGTCAATAACACTCAATGTCCAAGTGAATCAAAAATGCCAATTTCAACCGGTGATATGATTCGTGTTGGCCCATGGATTTTCAGGGCAAGTGTCCGGCAAGGCGCACCTGTTTCAATGCAAACGATCGATGACAGTGTTGAAGTGGAAGCCCGCGTGCAGCGGATGTCACGAAGCGATTTAGGGGCACTCGCCCAACACCGATTAAGTCTACTCATCGACTGCAGTGCTGAAATTAACAAAGCAACAAACCTGAAAGAACTTGGGGCAATGGTTGTGGAATCTGCAATTGCAGGTACTGGGTTTCAACGTGCTGCAATGCTTATGCCAGCGGACGAGGAAGGCGAGATTGAAGTTGTTGGCTTCCTAGACGGAGATTCTAAAGATGCATCTGGAACGACCTTTAGCCGTTCTCTTTTAGAAGCAGCATCTAAAGGTGATGTTGCGTGCATGCTTTCGGGACAAACTGCTGGGTTTGGTCAGAGTATTGCAGACTTAAACATTCATTCCGCAATCTGCAGTGCAATCATGGTGGATGATAAATTAGAAGCGTACTTGTACTTAGATGCTCGCGAACAAGAACGTCAAATTCAACCAGACGCAGCTGGATTTTGCCAAGGACTTTGCCGAATGGCTGGTCTTGCGTTTGCAAACTTAAACCGACTTGAAATGCAAATCAATCAAGCCAAGTTAGAACAAGATTTAAATGCAGCTCGAGAAGCGCAAGAATTACTAATACCAAAAGATGTAGGCGCGGGCGCTGTGTTTGGTTGGGGTCGAGTCTTCAAGCCCGGTCGAGAAGCGTCAGGAGATTTGCTTGACATTATTCCACTTTCTGAGAATAAAATGGCTCTCATTGTTGGTGATGTCAGTGGCAAGGGTGCAGGGGCTGCTATTCTCATGTCATCTGCGCAATCTTTTATACACGCCCGAATCACAAGTGGTTGTTCACCAGAAGAAACAGTAACTGCAGTCAATAAATTTGTTTCAGAACGATCGCCGATGAATCGTTTTTTGACATTATGGGTAGGCATTTTTGATGTGCATGCAAAGGAATTGCAGTACGTTGATGCTGGGCACGGTCACTGGGCGATTCGTCGAGCGAACGGAATAGCAGAAGCACCGCCGACTCCAGATGGGTTCTTAATCGGCATCGACGCGAACTCCGAATACAGAAATGCAACACTGCTCGTTGAGCCGGGGGACAGAATTGTAATCTTTAGCGACGGAATCCCCGAGCAACAAACACCTTCATCGGGTGAGCAATATGGTGTTGAACGTGTGTATGAGTTACTCGCCTCTTCTCCAACTGCTGAAGATGACGTCAATCGATTACTCGAAGCGGTCATGCAATGGGCAGGGAGCAGTCAACTTGATGACGATACGACGATTGTCTCTTTGGGCATCATCAAGACTCATTAGGCAAAAAAGCTGTGTTTTCTGCTAGACTACCTTTTTCGGAAAGAGTACAGAGTTCCCATGTCCCAATCACCGCTTCCCTTACCACAACATTTGCCAAAACCGAGAGGCCTTGGAAAAACAAGCCGAACAGATGCATGGTGGCTTCAGCCGATGGTCGTCTTCCTTGGACTTTCAACCTTTATTGTGTATTCCACTTGGGCAGCATTTCAAGGTGTTGATTATTACTTCGATGGCGGAGGTGCATCATATCTATCGCCATTTTATTCACCCGTTATTTTTGGGAGTGAGGGACATGCGTGGTTTGGACCAAAGCCAGATATGTGGCCAACATGGTTACCATTTTCGCCAGCGCTTCTCATTCTTTGGGCACCTGGTGGTTTCCGCTTTACGTGCTATTACTACCGAGGCGCGTACTACAAAGCGTTTTGGGCAGACCCGACGAATTGTTCAGTAGGCGAACCCCGTTCATGCTACCGTGGCGAACACTCTCTACCACTCGTGCTTCAAAACATACACCGCTACTTTATGTACATCGCAGTTATCTTTATTGGCATCCTTTCGTACGACGCGTGGCTTGCCATGTGGTTTACAGATGCAAATGGGGTCGAGCACTTTGGCATCGGTGTCGGAACAATCGTTCTGACGATTAATGCAATCTTGCTTGCAGGATACACCTTTGGATGTCATGCATTACGTCATATTATTGGTGGGAAGTTCAGAGAAATTTCGAAACATAAAGCGCACAAAAAAGCGTATGAATGTGTCACATGTCTAAACAAACGGCACATGCTTTTTGCATGGACTAGTTTGATTTGGGTTGGTTTTACTGATTTATACGTCCGCCTCTGTTGCACTGGAGTTTGGACTGATTGGAGAATCTTTTGACGGACAGATACACGACACACGAATATGACGTACTCATCATCGGTGCTGGTGGTGCGGGCCTTCGTGCTGCAATCGAAGCGGCATCGATGAATGAATCGGTAGGTGTTGTCTGTAAATCACTACTCGGTAAAGCGCACACTGTGATGGCAGAAGGCGGAATGGCTGCTTCAATGGGGAACGTGGATGATCGAGACGATTGGAAAGTCCACTTTGCTGACACGATGCGTGGTGGTCAATATTTAAACAACTGCAAGATGGCTGAACATCATGCCAAAGAAGCAGCCACAAGAGTGCATGAACTTGAAGAGTGGGGTGCATTGTTTGACAGAACTCGAGATGGAAAAATTTTGCAACGCAACTTTGGCGGGCACAAGTATCCGAGACTAGCGCACGTTGGTGATCGCACTGGCTTGGAGATGATTCGGACATTGCAGGATCACGGTGTTCACCAAGGCATTGAATTCCACATGGAAGTGACGGTTTTTCATTTGTTCTGCGAAGGCAATCGAGTCGTAGGCGCCTTGGCATATGAACGAGAAAAAGGTCGATTTCTTCTCTTCAAAGCGAAATCAATTGTCATTGCAACAGGTGGCTATGGCCGTGCATTTAAGATTACGAGCAATAGTTGGGAATACACCGGTGATGGGCAAACACTTGCGTACGATGCGGGTGCTGATTTACTCGATATGGAGTTTGTACAGTTCCACCCTACTGGAATGGTTTGGCCACCAAGTGTTCGTGGCATTCTTGTCACGGAAGGTGTTCGTGGTGAAGGTGGTATCTTGACGAACAGTGATGGCAATCGTTTTATGTTCGAAGACGTGCCACCACTTTATCAATCTTCTACGGCTGATAATGAAGAAGAGGGTTGGCGATACGTCACTGGCGACAAAGAGGCAAACCGACCACCAGAACTTCTTACTCGAGATCACGTCGCAAGAAAGATTGTCAAGGAAGTGAAAGAGGGCCGAGGAAGCGAACATGGCGGCGCATACCTAGACATTGCTTGGATTAAGGAACATATCAAAGATTCCGAAACCCACATTAAGAAGAAATTGCCTAGCATGTATCACCAATTCAAGGAACTTGCTGGTGTTGATATCACTAAAGAGAAAATGGAAGTTGGTCCAACAACACATTATGCAATGGGTGGCATTCGCGTCGACGCCGATACGCAAATGTCAACAGTTGAAGGGCTGTTTGCCTGTGGCGAGTGTGCTGCAGGATTACATGGTGCAAATCGTTTGGGTGGCAACTCCCTTTCCGATTTACTTGTCTTTGGGAAACGGGCAGGTGAACACGCTGCAACGTTTGCAGAAGGTTTAGACTCTTATAGTGAGATTAATGCTGAAGAAGTGAACCGATTGGTTAAACAAGCGCTTGAACCAATAGATCGAACCGAAGGCGAGAATCCATACAAAATCCAGCATGAATTGCAGGAAACAATGCAAGACTTGGCGGGGATTTGGCGAAGTGAAACTGGACTTAAGGAAGCAGTTGAACGAATACGTGGTTTCGCAGAGCGAGCGAAACATGCTCATGCTCCGGGCAATCGTGAGTACAACCCAGGATGGCACACGGCACTTGATTTACACAATTTACTCATCGTTTCCGAAGCACTCTGCTTATCTGCTGAACAGCGCACAGAAAGTCGAGGCGGACACTATCGGGAAGAGTATCCTGCGAAATCTGAAGAGGGTTCTACGTATAACACAGTGGTCCGGAAAGCAAAAGATGGTTCAATGGAAGTTGAACGAGTGCCTGTGATTCCTCAATCAGATGAGATGAAACAAATCATCGAGGCGAACGAATAATGTCAAATGTAACCTTTAGAATTTGGCGAGGGGAAGGGGATGAGAGCCACTTTGAAGAGTATACGACCGAAGTAAGTGAGGGGATGGTTGTTCTCGATGCAATACATGAGATTCAATCTGAACAAGCACCAGATTTAGCAGTTCGTTGGAATTGTAAAGCGGGTAAATGCGGTTCATGTTCAGCTGAGATAAACGGTATGCCCAAACTGATGTGCATGACCCGTTTATCATCGCTTGATTTAGAAAAACCAATAACTGTAGAACCAATGAAAGCATTCCCACAAGTTAAAGATTTAGTGACGGATGTGCAGTGGAATTACGATGCGAAGATGACCATCAAGCCATTCAAGCCAAGATTGCCAGATGCTGAAGATGGAACATGGCGCATGGCGCAGGAAGATGTCGAGCGAGCCCAAGAGTTTCGCAAATGTATTGAGTGTTTCCTTTGCCAAGACGTCTGTCACGTGTTACGTGATCACCATGATCATGACAAATACATTGGTCCAGCAATGCTTGTCAAATCAGCAGCGTTTGAGATGCACCCACTTGATGTTGAAGATCGAATCCCAGATTTAAAAGAGAATCAGGGGATTGGTTATTGCAACATCAAAAAGTGTTGTACGAAGGTGTGTCCCGAACATATTACGATTACCGACAACGCAATCATTCCGTTGAAAGAAAGCGTCGTTGATGAGTTTTATGACCCACTAACAAAACTTTTCCGTATGTTCAAACCAAAAAAATCAATGAATGAAATTTAATCCGTAACTGCTTCGACTTCAAGCAAACTTTCGTTTGGGTATTCGCTGATCTCTATTTCGCCTTGTTTAGTCAACGCAATTTGACCTTGCCATGGTTGGTATTTCTCTGCGAAGACGTTTAGTTCAAGCGGGCTGTCAGCGACGACCTCTAGAAGAACTCGACCATTATCTCCAGTCGTGCCAGCGCTTCCTTTTGCAGGAAACGGATCGAGAATATCGTATGGTCCAATGAAGATGTAGTTAGTGTCCGTTGGATTGAAGAAATACATGGGTGCAACTTGAACGGATGCTCCTCGCACAGGTGAACCAGCACTATCAGAAACAATAACTGTGACTGGTGTGTAGGATTTGCATCCTGAAAGAATGGCACAAACTGAACTGAATATGGCGACTAGGGTTCGCATTCTGTCGCTATGGTAGTACAATTCCCTCACTAGAACCGCAGTTCTAACCCTTTGGTGGGGTGGCCGAGCGGTTGAAGGCGCCGGTCTTGAAAACCGGTAAGGGGTTCGCCTCTTCATGGGTTCGAATCCCATCCCCACCGTTTCACCAAAAAAACCATTCTATCGAATGGTTTTTTGGTGCCGACGTTTTAAAACTGGTAATGGCTTTCCTCTTCATGCCTTTCGAATCCCCGTCCCGCACCGCTTTATGAAACGTCCTTATTAGTTTTTGTGAAGAATAAAGTTGCATAATCTATCGTGAAACGAGTAGCTTGCCAATAAAATATGCTTGATGGATAACAGATTAAAAACCTGTAAATCAAAACAGCGAGAAATAGTTAGAACTGTTGTGCTTTCTATCATTGTTGTTTTAGTCACAATAGTCATCCTAAAAGCTATGGGTCGCCCATGGATTGCTAATTCTGGAATTGTAAAACTATGGCATGGAGAAGTTGTCAGTTCAGAGAATTCACAACATTTATCTGATTGGTATTCATTTACTCACA
Source organism: uncultured Isosphaeraceae bacterium (assembly GCA_964624985.1). GTDB lineage: Bacteria > Planctomycetota > Phycisphaerae > Phycisphaerales > SM1A02. Next base: position 13,100 of record CAZVAE010000022.1, read on the forward strand.
TTGCTCACGGCTTTCTATTTTTCTTTATTTTGTGGCTGATATCAAAAAAAATCAAATTGTTTCGTAAGTTTTCAATAGCCTTCGTAGTTGCAGTTACGCTGGAATCTATATGGGAGATCGTTGAAAATACTGATTTTGTTATTCATCGATATAGGGAAGCGACTATAGCATTAGATTATTTTGGGGATTCGATTGTCAACTCGACTGCTGACATCTTCTTCATGTCTCTAGGATTTGTTCTCGCATCACGCTTGCCTGTCATCGCATCGCTCTTGGTTGTGGTTGCTTTAGAATTGATGCTTGCGTTTGTAATCCGAGATAACCTAGCTCTTAATATTCTTATGTTGATTTATCCCATTCAAGCTATTAAAGAGTGGCAACTCGGATAACTAATGCCTGTTACACATATTCCATCGTTGAGTTTAGCTTTAGCGGTTGTGAGTTTTGTCCTCAAAAACCAAACAGCAGTAAAATAAAATGGACTTCAGTTGTAAAGGAATTTTTGGATGACAATTTGTTGTATGAGCCTCTTCGTTGCGTTGAACATAGCATCCCCGATAGCACCTCCACAGGCACCTGAGGGGATGG
>CAZVAE010000023.1:0-13569 GCA_964624985.1 uncultured Isosphaeraceae bacterium
ACTTCTGCTATGGTCACCTTTCCTGCTGTTGCAACCATTGGATTAAAATTTCGGGCTGTTTTTCTATAGAGAAGATTACCCGCTTCATCAGCTCTCCACGCTTTGACTAGGGCGAGATCAGCAACGATTCCCCGCTCCAAAATGTATGTATCGCCATCGAAGTCCATGGTCTCTTTATTTTCAGCAACGACTGTACCCACGCCAGTTTTTGTATAAAAGCCTGGAATACCTGCGCCCCCAGCACGGAGTCGTTCTGGAAGTGTCCCTTGAGGGCAGAATTCAATCTCAAGTTCTTCGGCCATAAACTGACGTTCAAACTCAGCATTTTCGCCAACGTACGAACTTAACATTTTTTTGATTTGTCGTGTTTGCAATAAGAGACCAAGCCCCCATTCATCAACGCCCGCATTGTTTGATACACATGTGAGATTTTGTACACCACTGTCCCTTAGAGCGATGATGAGTTGTTCGGGAATACCGCATAAGCCGAACCCACCAACTGCAACCATCATCCCATCAAAAAGTAAACCATCGAGCGCTTCTGCAGGAGTAGAGTAGACCTTGTTTGCCATACCCGCATCATACGAGATTGAGGGAGTATTGGTTGCCTATCCGCGTCTAATCCACTTTGCCAATTGCAGAATACTTGGAGGTTTTCCCTGCATCAAGATGCCTATTCGGAAGATACGGCCACACATCCAAATCATTGCAATGACAGATAGGAACCCAATGCAAATTGAAAGAACGATTTGCCATGTTGCGATAAGTTCTGTTGATGCTGTTACCCTGATAATCATGATAAATGGCAAAAGTGGCGGAGTGAGGCCTGAAATCACAGCAACCATTCCATTGGGATGTTCGGTGATGATTGGCCAGAGCGCAAATGGGACAATCATGATAAGCATAACTGGACCCATGAGAGATTGCGCATCACTTAACTCACTAACCGCACTTCCAGCAGCTGCCATTATTGTCGCCACCATAAAGTAGGCGATAATGAAGTACGTGCTAAACAGAAGCAGATGAGAGATGGGTACAAGATCGAGCATGGCGAATGCAACTAACCCTGCCATTGCTGCTGAACCATACATGCACAGAATGACTGCACTGACGCCTGCTTGACCTAGAATCTTTCCTGCGAGTAACTGCATGGGGCTGACAGCACTGAGAAGCACCTCCATGACTTTGTTCCCTTTTTCTTCAATGGTCGTTGTGAGCAGGTAGTTTCCGCTGGTGAACGTTGCAATCCAAAGAAGCAACATAAATGCCATCGGGATTAGTTTTCTAGCGATTTCATTGTCTTTCGCTTCTGTACCATCTTCGGATAATCGAGTTGCGTATGTTTTTGGGCGGCGGACGAGTTCATATATTTGTTCGGGGTCGTGCCCCAATCGACGCAGTCGAATGTTCACAACAGATTTGGATGTAGTTGAAGTCAGTAGGTCTGTGTGATTTGGAGTAAAGCTGTTTGGAATGTACACTTCGAGTTGGTCATCTGTTTGAATAGCATTAACAACGCTTTCTGGCACCACAATGAGTGCAACATATTCTCCTTCTCGAACAGACTCCTTTAATGTCACTATATCTGAGTTCAGAGCGTGCACCATTTCGATTTCATTCGGTGCATGTTGAGGGAGTAGCGCACCGACAAGTGGGTCATTGCCAATTGCACTTGGGATTTGTTCAAGTGCCTCACTAATTGGTGAGGAAGTATCTGAAATCTGAGTTTGCAATTCTGCAACAACATCTTCAGGAGCAAGGACGACGACTTTTCCAGAAAGTGGTTCTTCTTCAGATGCAAGCAGTGGAATGATGAAAATGAACAAGCCCATCATCAAAAGCGGCATAACGACTGCGCCAAAGAGAAATGCCTTCGTCATCGCCGTGTGTCGAAATTCTCTCCATGCAACAACAATAATCTTACGCATTATCCATCTCCAATCGAACAGCATCCGCAGCTTCACTGCCTTTGCTCTTTGCGACTTGTTCGATAAAGATCTCATCGAGTGATGGTCTCGCTAGCTCAGCACTACGAACAGGTGTGTATGCTACAACTTGTTGTAACACTTCTACAGGATTCGCATGGTCATCTATTCGCAGGTTTACGCGAGGACTTCTTGGAAGTGCATAGACGTGTGATATACCTTTAATCTCATTAAACTGAACTGTTGAATCGACTGGTTCCACTTGAACAACTCTTGGGTCGAACTGTTCTTGTATCGACTCTAATGAACCATCGAGAACTTTGATGCCTTGATTGATCATGACGATTCTGTCACAAATTTGTTCTGCTTGGTGAAGCACATGTGTCGAAAACAAAATCGTTCGTCCTTCTTGGTGCAACTCATTGATAACGTTGCCAATGACTCGGGCATTTACCGGATCAAGTCCTGAGAATGGCTCATCTAAGATGATGAGTTCTGGATCATGAATGATAGCAGCGAGGAATTGAACCTTTTGCTGCATTCCTTTACTTAGTTCTTCGCATTTTTTTTTATTGACATCAGGAAGTTCCACTCGTTCAAGCCAATTTGCGATTTTCCTTCGAAGGGTTGGTCCACGTAGACCCTTTAAGTTTGCGATGTATTCGATAAATTTTGGCACTTTCATTTTTCGATAGACACCACGCTCTTCGGGCAGGTAGCCAATTTTGTCTTTGGCGTGCAACGCATTTGTGCCAAGGACATCAATTGTTCCAGCATCTGCATGAATGATTGACATGATCATTCGAATCGTTGTGCTCTTGCCAGCGCCGTTCGGTCCCAAGAAGCCACACATTGATCCTTGTGGTATGTCTAAATCAAGGTGTTGGACTGCTTTTGTTTCGCCGAACGATTTCGAAACGTCTTGAACTTGTATGGCATGAGTCATTGAGCGTCCCGCAGTTCTTTGATTGGTTGTGGAAGTTCAAACAACTCATCACCTGCTTTGTCAAGAATGATTCGATCAATCTTCATGGTAACTTCTGTGCCTTCTCTGTTGTAGACCACGGTATGGAAGAGGAGCAGGTCTCCAACTCTTTCCCAATCGTTGAAGAAAACATCCACTACAGTTTCGCCATCACTTGTTTGCTCAATTGTTCGCCGGCCTTTAGGATGGTAGGTTTGTTTGGAAAAGAAAGCAATTTGTTCATTTTGGCCTTCTTCAGAAATTTTAACTTTCCAGCAGTCGTGGCCATCGAATTCTTCCTCTCCGACGACCTCCATGTATGCAAGTTTATTCGGAAGAGACGTAAACCACTGCAACCAGTTCATCTGTTGAACTTTTTGCGTAAGGGCAGTATCACTGATGAGTTCCCATGAGATGTCATTGTTTGGGTTAAGCCGTTGTTCCCAGGCAGTGACACCATCTGAACCAAACTGCGATTGACCTACGCCGATGTACGTCATAACGCCCAACACTTTTCCCCCTTTTTTTGTTGCAAGGTCGATTTCTACTACGGGTCGGTCATCGGGGAGGCGCATGATTCCATGCAACTGAAACGATTGGAGCGAGTTGAGCTTTTTGCGGCCGCCAATGGATTGCACGGCTTTTGCAAGCAGTTGTTCAGGCGTTTGAGAAAACTCATCCTTGAGTGGCATAGGTACACCAGAAGGTGCACCTATTGCAAGAAAGGTGCAAGTACATAAAAAGAGGATGAGAGTAATCAGACGGTTCATGAGAAGTGGTTATCGTAGTCTCTTTTACACTTTTTTAGTCAATGCCTTCATTTTTTCGTTTATGTCTCTCCGTGGTTGTTGGAAGTCGTCGCCTCGGGTACTCTTCACCGACACATGGCGAAACACATTAAAACAGCAATTGAATCTGGTTTGTTTGTGTTAGATGGTGCGATGGGTACTGCCGTCCAGGGAATGGATACAGACATTGAACATGACTATCTTGGGCGAGAAAATTGTACTGATATTTTGACCAAAAGTAGACCGGATCTTGTCCGAAGTATTCACGATTCCTTTCTAGAAGTAGGCGTTGATGCGATTGAGACGAACACATTTGGAGCCAATCGATTGGTCCTCTCAGAGTTTGATGAAGAGGCATCCACGTGGGCGTATGACTTAAATGTGCAATCAGCACTGATTGCGAGGGAAGCGTGTGATGCAGTTGAAGGCGAACGGTACGTGCTTGGTTCGATGGGTCCAGGGACTAAATTGATTTCACTTGGACAGACGACTTGGTGCAACATGCTGGAATCGTACACCGAACAAGCGAAAGGGCTTCTTGACGGCGGAGTGGATGCTTTTTTGATTGAGACATGCCAAGATGTTTTGCAGGTTAAATGTGCAATCAATGCATGTTTGGATGCCTTGAACTCAAGGCAGAAATCGACATCGGACATCCCAATCATGGTGAGTATCACAATTGAGACCACCGGAACGATGCTTGTAGGGAGTGACTTGCAAACCGTTGTACATGCATTGGCACCATATCCAATTCTTTCCTTAGGGTTGAATTGTGCAACGGGTCCTGAGTTAATGGAGCCCCACGTTGCTTGGTTAAGTGACCATTGGGATGGATTCATTTCTGTGATTCCAAATGCGGGTCTTCCTGAACTTGTTGATGGCAACGCACATTTCCCGCTCTCACCGCACGCCTATGCAACTGCAATGAAGCGTTTTGTCAAACAGTATGGTGTGCAGGTGATTGGTGGTTGTTGCGGGACGACGCCAGAACACTTAGCAAGTGTGACAGAGTTTAAGAAAGACTTGCAGATAGCGTCTCGCGAAACGAAACCACTCATTCCGAGTTGTACAAGTCTTTATAGACCAGTTGAGTTTGTTCAAGATGCATCGGTACTCATCATTGCAGAACGAACAAACGCTAACGGATCAAGAAAATTCAAGCGGTTGTTAGAGGAGGAGCAATGGGATGGACTCATCGGCATGGCCAAGGAGGAGTTGGCAGGGGGTGCTCATGTTCTTGATGTTTGTGTTGATTACGTTGGTCGGGATGGTGTTGCAGACCTTCAAGAAGTTGTTGGACGACTCGTGCAACAAGTCGATGCGCCAATCATGCTTGATTCTACAGATGCCGATGCAATCAAAGCAGGATTACAACGTGCAGGTGGGAGATGCATTGTCAATTCAATTAATCTTGAAGATGGAGAGAAGCGTTTAGATGACATTTGCCCACTGCTTCATCAGTTTGGTGCAGCGACAGTTGCACTGACAATCGATGAAGAGGGGATGGCTAAAACAGCAGCCCGCAAGGTAGAAGTTGCTCGCCGATTACACGATTTGTACACAAACAAATGGGGTCTGCCATCGTGTGACATGATGATTGATGTATTAACCTTCACGATTGCGACCGGAATGGAAGCGGACAGAAAGTTAGCACTTGAAACATTAGATGCGATTGAAGCATTGTCAAGCGAACTGCCCGAGTGTGGTTTTTTGCTCGGCATCTCAAATGTGAGTTTTGGTTTGAAACCTGCTGCAAGACGAGTATTGAATTCGGTATTCCTCCATGAAGCAGTCGAACGTGGTTTAACAGCAGCGATTGTGCATGCATCAAAGATTCTTCCAAAACACCGTGTTGACGAAGCGCAATGGCAAGCTGCGCTCGATTTGATTTATGACAATCAAGAACAACATGATCCACTCATTCACTTTTTATCTTTGTTTGACGATGATCACATCGTAGAATCAGAAGCTGAGGTTGATTTGCCTTTAGAAGAGCAACTACAAAGATACATATTAGATGGCAAAAAGGAAGGACTAGAAGAAGTTTTAGATGAAGCCCTTCAGCAGTGGACTGCGTTAGACATTATCAATAACTACCTACTTGAAGGCATGAAAACAGTTGGTGAGTTGTTTGGCGCGGGGCAAATGCAATTGCCTTTTGTATTGCAATCAGCAGAAGTCATGAAAAAAGCAGTCTCCTATTTGGAGCCACATATGGAGAAGGGCGAAGCTGTTGATAAAGGGCGAATCGTACTCGCAACTGTTGCAGGCGATGTGCACGATATCGGTAAGAACCTTGTTGATATTATTTTGTCCAACAATGGTTACACCGTGTTTAATATTGGCATTCGTCAGAACATCGAATCAATCATCCAAGCGGCTGATGAGCATGCAGCGGATGCTATTGGCCTCTCTGGCTTACTCGTGAAATCAGTTGGTGTGATGGAACAGAATTTACATGAGCTAAATATGAAATCGATCCAAACTCCTGTGATGCTCGGCGGGGCGGCGCTCACTCGCCACTGGGCTGAATCGCACTTGCGGTCTATTTATGATGGTCCTCTATATTATGGACGAGATGCTTTTGAGGCACTTTCTGTGTGTGACAAACTCGTTTCTGGGGGACTAGCGGAGATTGATGAGCAGATTGAAACACGTCTCAAGAAGCGTGCTGATGTCGAAGCAAAAGTCCATGAGGGTCGGAAACAACGTATTGATAAGAGTGGTGATTCAGAGGGTGTTCCAATTGATCCTGCTCCAATTCCAAATCCACCTTTTTACGGTTCAAAAATTATGACGGACATTGATTTAGAAGTCATCTTTCCGTACGTCAACGAAGTAGCGCTCTTTCGAGGACAATGGGGTTTTAGAAAAGGTTCGCTCAGCCAAGAGCAATATGAAACCTTTGTTGAAGAAGAAGTTCGTCCCACATTTGATCGGTTAAAAACATTGAGTAAGGAAGAATCAATCTTGCAACCAAAAGTCGCATATGGCTGGTGGCCCTGCAACAGTGAAGGCAATGATATTGTGATTTTTGATGCAGAAGATCACGACCGGGAAGTGGCACGGTATACCTTCCCAAGGCAAAGCAATCGTGCGAAGCGTTGTTTGAGTGATTTCTTTTGTTCTGTCGACAGTGGAGAAAAAGATGTTATTGGTATGTCATGTGTCACAGTAGGCAGCGAGGTGAGTGTTCGTACCAAAGATTTATTTGATAACGATGAGTACACAGAGTATTTATTCGTTCATGGCATTGGAGTCGAATGCGCTGAAGCGCTCGCAGAATACTGGCATAAGCAAATGCGAATTGAACTCGGTATTGACGGAGATGATAAACTCACTCCAAAAGAATTGTTTGCTCAAGGGTATCGCGGAAGCAGGTATAGTTTTGGATATCCTGCATGCCCCGAAATGGATAAACAAGAGATATTGTTCAATCTTCTCGAGCCCGAACGCATTGGTTGTACACTTACAGAATCTTGGGAAATCGTTCCAGAACAATCGACAAGTGCGATTATTGTGCATCACCCACAAGCAAAATACTTTAATGCGATGACTTAAAATCTATCAAACTTACACAATGATTGAGGTGTACAGATCAATAGGTATATTCACTACCTCTCAATAATTGATACGATAGGCGTATGAAAAATATACATTGTATTGGTCTTCTGTGTGCAATCGTAAACTACGGTATTGTCAGCAGTTTTGCTGATGAAACAGAACAAAGTTCCGCCCTTGACATTATTCCAAAGGTCGTGACGAATGACATCAAACTTGGAATAGAACAACATATTGAAGAGATGTCTGAGGCGAACGGCGGTTACTTCCCGATTACTTTTGAAGGGAATGACTTGCACCTCAAACTCGTTCGAGTGCACATGGAGTTTCTCGCGAACCTTGGACCTCGAAGGCATTTTGCTTGTGTTGATTTAGCTAGTGAAGATGGCAATGTCTACGATGTCGATTTCTTTCTTGCAGGTGACCCCGGAGAAATGACCGTCACCGAAACGACTGTGCATAAGTTAAACGGTCGGCCGTATTATCTTTGGCGAGAAACTGAAGAGGGCGTGTGGATACATGTTGATGCTGACGATGCATCGCGTGAGTTACTCGGAGTAAAAGAAGGAGAAGATGCCTTTGAGTTTACATATCAGGCTACTCTTCCAACAATGGCAGAATCCGCAAAGATGTGGATTCCAATCCCAACTGATGACCAGTTTCAAGACATAACGATGAATAGGGTTGAGATTCCTGGTGAGCACACTATTCTAACTGATGAAAAGTACGGCAATCAAGTTTTGTTTGTTGAACTTTCTCCTGACGATAGTGGCAAGACAATGGTGCTGCACTTTAATGTCAAAAGGCAAGAGAAGTCAGTGTTTACAGATGAAACATCACCAAGCGTTTATCTGTCATCAGATAGCAAAGTGCCGGTGAACGATACGTTCAAAATGATTGCAGATAAAGTGCTAGAAGATAAAAATGGCGGGGACTTAGTGCGAGCGCGGGCACTTTACGACCATACGATTGACAGTATGAAGTACGCAAAAGTCGGCACAGGTTGGGGTCAAGGAGACGCAGAGTTTGCTTGTGATGCTGCGAGGGGCAATTGCACCGATTATCATTCCTACTTCATTGCGTTGTGCCGAGCATCAGAGATACCTGCACGGTTTGCAATTGGTGCAGCGGTACCTTCAAATCGAGATGATGGCGGTGTGAGTGGGTACCACTGCTGGGCAGAGTTTTACGCAGAAGGAAAATGGTGGCCTGTTGATATCAGCGAAGCAGATAAATACACTTCACTCGCAACGTACTATTTTGGTCGTCATCCTGCGAACCGAGTTGAGTTTAGCAAGGGAAGAGATTTAATCGTTGAACCAGGGCCGCAAACTGGTCCTATCAACTTCCTTGCATATCCCTTGCTTGAAGTTGGCGGGAAACCAGTAAAAATAAAACCGCAATTTGGTTTTCAACGTATTAGTTAAGTGTATTGAGTAATTCTGCTGCTCGATCTGCTTTAGGCATCGCGTTTCCGATTGCTAGTATTGGGATGGGCGTTGTAATCACAACAACAATCGCAGTGAATGGAGCGTGCCTGATTATTCTGATGCTCTGCTATCGAAAGTTGAAAACGCTTTAACGCCTAAAGGCGAAGTTTGTCGTCTAGAAACGCCATTGCTTGATCGATGTTAACTCGTTCTTGTGTCGCGCTGTCTCGGTCGCGAACAGTAATCGAATTGTCTTCTACAGTATCGCCATCAATCACGAAACAATAAGGAGTCCCCGCTTCATCCATACGCGCATACCGTTTGCCGATGGATTGATTTGAATCGAATTGCAAGCCATGTTTCTTTCGCAGTTCTTCATACAACTTAGTTGCAATCTCAGGCATTCCGTTTTTATTCACAAGTGGAAAGATTGCTGCTTTAATCGGCGCGATTCGTGGATTGAATTTCATGAACACTTTCGATGGTCTGTCATCGGGCGTATATGCTTCGCACAACAATGCAAGTGTTCCTCGGCTAAGTCCAGCTGAGGGTTCGATCACATGAGGTGTGAATCGTTCATTTTTTTCTTGGTCGAAGAACGTAATTTTTTTACCACTAAACTCAGTGTGTCTTGTTAAATCGTAATTGCCTCTGTGTGCGACACCTTCTAATTCTCCGAATCCCGGAGCAGTGAATGGGAATTTGTATTCGATATCAAATGTGCCGCAGCCCTCTTTTGCATAGTGCGCCAATTCATCAGAGCCATGCTGCCGCATTTGTAAGTTCTCAGTTGTTAAACCGAGCGATTGCCACCATTTTTGTCGCACATCGCACCAAAACTCATACCATTGCGGAGCTTCGTCTTCATGGCAGAACCATTCGATTTCCATTTGTTCAAATTCTCGGCTTCTAAAAATGAAATTTCGTGGGGTCACTTCATTTCTAAATGCTTTGCCAATTTGGGCAATGCCAAAGGGTACTTTGACTCTGCTGGTGTCAACTACATTCATGAAGTTTAGAAATATGCCTTGTGCAGTTTCTGGTCGAAGATAAGCTTTGTTATCTTCGCCACCAGTTGCTCCAATATAGGTTTCAAACATCAAATTAAACTGCCTAGGCTCAGTCAGCGTACCAACAACTTTTGTATCTGGACCAACGGTGATAGCTAATTCTTCAGTAGACAAATCGCTTAACCTGCATGTATCGATTTCATCATTCTCAATATTTCGCTTGTAATATTTCTCAAGTTTCTTTTTTGCTGTTGCTAGTGAAGTCTCATCATTCTCTAGATAAGCATAAATTTGACCAGTCTCCTCACCTTTGATACCGAGGCAAAGTACTTGATCTGCTCGATAGCGAGATTTTGTTTCTCGACAATCAACCATTGGGTCATTGAAACCACCGACATGTCCTGACGCTTCCCACACTTTTGGATTTTGAATAATGGAGGAATCAATGCCAACAATACTGAGTGGTTCGCCATCTGGACCTATTGGGGGGCAATGCACCATGTCATGCCACCACGCATCACGCAGATTGTTTTTCAATTCGGTGCCGAGGGGGCCATAATCCCAAAATCCGTTGATGCCACCATAGATTTCGCTTGCAGGGAAGATAAATCCACGCCGTTTACAAAGTGAAACAAGTTCTTCCATTGAAAAGGTAGTTGCTGTCATAGGTTAGATTTTATCAGAGGGCTTGTAGTTGAAAGGGTGCACGCAAGTTTTATTGCATGAAGAAGTGATGATTCACTCGCTTGATCTGTGTGGGCGATGTCAAACGCAGTGCCGTGGTCTGGGCTTGTCCGTATGATTGGCAAGCCGATTGTCCAGTTGACCGCACTTCCAAACGAAGTCAATTTGACTGGAAGCAACCCCTGATCATGGTACATAGCGACAATGATGTCGAACGCATCTGTATTCGTGAACATGGTGTCAGCAGGAAAAGGCCCACGCACATCAATCCCATTATTTCGAGCGAGTTTAATTGCAGGTTCGATAAGTCGAATCTCTTCATCACCAAGTACGCCATGCTCGCCAGCATGAGGATTTAAGCCAGTTACACCAACTCTTGGTGATTTGATACCAAGTTGAATACATCCATGATGTGCAAGGTCGATGGCATCATGGACTTTGCCAATTGTAAGTACATTCCGTATGTCCATAAGCGGAATGTGGCATGTTGCAAGGACAACCCGTAATGAATCTGAAACAAACATCATTGCGTGTCTTCGGGATTTTGTTCTTGCTGCAAACAGCTCTGTATGTCCCGGCCAATTGTAGCCCGCCATATTCCAACTTTCTTTGCAAATTGGCGCAGTCACAACTGCGTCAACTCTGCGAGGATCATCTGGTTCTCGAAGTGCGTCTTTGATTGATTGCTCAACCCATCGTTTCGAAACGATTCCTCCAATAGTACTGGGTTCATGTTGCAGATGTAGTAAACCATCTTCACTGTCATCAAGAACAATGACATCTGATTCAATCGGTTGCATTGCACGGCCAGACGCTGCGTCAACACGAAACCAATGTGGATTAAGATTGCACGTATCAGCCGCAAGTGTGAGTACATCGTTTGCACCATAGACAACAAAACGAGCTTGTTGTAGTAGGGTTTTATCAGTGACTACTTTGGCAATAATCTGTGGACCAATTCCTGCAGGGTCTCCCATTGTGATTCCAATTGTTGGTAGGACGCTCACCCGATACCACCTTTGAGTGGACCATCTCCAAATTTTTCTCGTAACTTACGCATCGCCTTGTCTTCTTCACGAGCGGGGTGGGAATCATCATGTGCAATTGCTTGTTTTAATGAAAGCCCAATACGCCGTGTCGCTGCATCAACAGAAAGAACTTTGACAGTAATGACTTGACCTTCATTCACAACATCTTTTGGAGACTTAATGCGGTGCTCCGCAAGTTCAGAAATATGCACCAACCCTTCACTGCCAGAGCCAATGTCAACGAACGCACCGAAATCTGTCAGTCGCGTCACGGTTCCATTGACCATCTCCCCGACAGCAACGTCTGCCATCGAAGAGACGAAGGGGTCCTCGATGAGTTGCTTCATCCCGAAGGCAATCTTCGGTTGATCTTCTTCAGTGTTGATATCAAGGATTTGTATTCGAACAACATCGCCAATAGAGACGAATTTTGCTGGGTCGATGTTTCGTTCCCATGTCATTTCTGACTTGTGAATGAGTCCCTCAATGCCACCAATATCTGCAAACGCACCATACGGTTGGACAGAAGTGATCGTAGCATCATGGGTGTCCCCAACTGCAATCGTTTCGAGCATTTCTTCTTTTGCAGATTCTCGTTCTGCAAGCAATACTTTTTTGCGACTCAGTACGATTCTGCTCGCTCGCTTATCGAGTTCAATGACTTCACACGCAAACTTTTCACCGATAAGAACATCTAGATCAGGAAGATGGTGCAATGCAACCTGTCCAGCTGGCATAAATGCTTTGTGGCCAGCAAGTTCCATTTCAAGCCCCCCTTTATTTGTGCCCGAGCATCTCGCTTCAACGATTTGACCAACTTCAAGAGCATCCCAAGTTGCCTTCTGGACAGCCCCTTTGCGAGAGAGGACAAGCATCCCATCTCGATCTATTCGTTCGACTATAAACTCAATCGCATCACCAACTTGTGGCAACTCTTTAAACTGCGATTTTGGGCAACACCCTTGCTCTCTCGGTCCAAACTCTACGAGTACGTTTTTGCCATGTAATGCGGCCACAGTTCCTGTTCTTGTAGACCTAGATGAAGAGTTCGTCTCGGCGGGTTCATCCAGCATATCCCCAAAACTTCCATCGCCGATTGCAGCGTAGATTTCAGCATCAAGGTCGTCATTTTGTGGGTTTTTCGCCATTTGTACATCGTACACCACTCATGAAATAAAAAAATAGCGATTCAAGACCAAAATGTTGGACTTGCGTACCATTTTGGTATTGTCGTTTTGAGGTAATAAGTGCACGCTTCGTGTATCATCGTGCCTACTGCCGAACAGTCGGCGTCCTATCTACTCAGACCGTTAAGGAAACTTACATTCATGGCACATCCCTCATCTGCATGGGGCATCGAAATAGGACAGTTTGCAATCAAGGCGGTTCGCCTTGAGCGTGATGGCGATGATGTCAACGTCACAGATTTTGCCGTTGTTCCGCACAGAAAAGTTCTTTCTACGCCCGACATTAATATTGCTGAAGTGACTCGTTTGAGTTTAGGGCAATTTATTAGTGAAAAAAATCTAGAGGGTGAACACCTTGTTATCTCAGTGCCAGGTCATTCAGCATTCGCAAGGTTTGCGAAACTTCCTCCTGTTGAACCGAAACAACTTCCTGAAATCATTAAGTTTGAGGCAGTACAACAAATCCCATTCCCTATTGAAGAGGTGGAATGGGACTACGAGGCATTTAGAGAAGAGGGTTCGCCTGAAGTCGAAGTCGGCATCTTTGCGATTACACGAGAACGCGTCAATGAACGCCTCGATGTCTATGGTGAAGTTGGTTTAAGTCCTGAAACATTAACGCTGAGTCCAGTATCAGTCTTCAACGCGTTGAATTATGACATGAGTTTAGGTTCGTCGAAGGATCCAGTTGTCTTTATCGACATTGGAACACAAGCGACAGATGTGATCATTGCAACAGGAAACCGTTGTTGGATTCGGACGTTCCCTCTTGGAGGCACGCATTTTACCGAAGCCATTGCTTCATCTTTTAAAATTAGTTATGCAAAAGCAGAGCGTTTGAAACAAGAAGCAGCAAGTAGCAAATATGCAAAACAAATTATGCAAGCGATGCGTCCCGTGTTTGCAGATTTGCTTCAAGAACTCCAACGTTCACTCAGTTATGCCTCATCGTCTGGCGACTTAAAAGAGATGGTAGGCATCGGATCTACATT
>CAZVAE010000024.1:0-13378 GCA_964624985.1 uncultured Isosphaeraceae bacterium
TTTTCGCTTGCTTTGATGATGACCCCATCACCAAAGATCACTAAGTCACCAACAGTAATATTCCACGGTTTGTCAATCTTCACACTTCGTCGAACTCGTACGTTTCGTCCGCACCTCATCCCAAAAAAACGTAGAATCAATCTTCGATACAAGTACGCGTTGTGCGGGCTTAATGTAAAGATAAATCGCCCGAAAAACAACCAAATGAATGCGCGGACTCTTCTCACTCAACTTCCCTTGCAGGATTCCCCTGAAGTTCAGATGAATCATCGAAACTTTTGTAGACACTCGCCCTAGGATGAACGATGATATTTTTTCCAAGCACTACTGTGGGTGCTATATATGCATCCACTCCAATGAATGAACCTTCGCCCACTGTGATTGGGGGTCGTGTCAAGGGGAATGTTGTGTCTTTCATATCATGCGAACCCGCACAAAGATGTGCTCTCGTATCGACACGAACGTTGTTACCGAGACGAATTGTGCCCAGGGCATACAAAATGCTGTGATCAGCGAAATGACAATCATCGCCAATAACAAGATTCCATGGAATCGTAATTTGTACTGTTCTGGCGAACGTACATCGCTTTCCTACCTTTGCTCCAAAGATGCGAAGAAGGAAGGACCTGCAAAAGGGAAAAATTGACCAGAGTAGCCAGCCAAACGTACCCCACAATACACGTAAGAAGAGCTGGACGATGGGCCACGCAGTACGCCTTTTTGGCGGATCCTGCTCCATCGCAGTCGTTCGACTCTGCTTTTCTTGATAATCCTCGTTTTCTGCCATTTGAATCCAACCTCCTATCGGTCGATGGTGATGTGTCATTCACTCAATCGGCACTATTCTGCCTCTCTAATCCACTTTTGCCACAATTTTGGTGCTGGAATGTCCCCTATATACAAAGGACACTGATCGTGTGTTCAATAAAAGAGGAGATTCACCGCTGTCTGCCAACAACCCAGTGTAGTTCTGGCCTTTTCAAGAGCAAACTTCCAATAACAACTACGATAACACCCGCCAAAACCGCGGTGGCAAGTGCGATGCATGATGTCATCCAATCTGTTGATGGTTCCCACAAGGCATTGACGACGATTGCCACGACACCACTCATAAGTAACGTGAGTACCAATGTCAAAAGCCAAGATCGCAACACTTCGCTATCTACGGTGGATGGTATATGTTTACGAATAAAGATGAGAAGAATACTCACTTGCACAACTGAACAGATTGCAGTTGACCACGCAAGTCCTGCTGTTCGAAGGGGTGTCCAGATGAGTACGAGATTCAATACAACGTTTAAAGCAACACAGACCAACGCAATCTTGACCGGAGTCATTGCATCATCTTTCGCATAGAAACCTTTTGTTAGAACTTGGGTCATTGAATAAGCCCAAACAGCAGGCGCATATCCTAGTAATATCGAACCGACAACAAGTGCATCTTCTGACGAAAAGTTTACGCCTTGAAACATTGTTGCTGCGAGTGGATTTCTGACTAGTATCAATCCTGCACTCGCCGGCAAACCAATAAACACAACGAGGCGAAGTCCCCTTTGAATGGTGGAAGAAAACAAAGCATCGTCTTTACTTTGTTTTGCAAGAAGGGGATAGATCGCTGTTGCCACTGCAATACCAAATACACCTAACGGAAACTGGTAAAGTCGCTGCGCCCATGTTAATGATCCCATTGCTCCATCAGTGAGTGGATATTGCAACCCGAATATTGAATCACCAAAAAGCGTTGGCCAACTTGCAATGATTCCATCGAGGAGAGTATTGAGTTGCAGTGTGCCAAGCCCAATGACCATGGGTATCATCCGTCGAATCATTGTACGGAATTCGGTTTGTGCTTTTGATGTGTCTTTTGTAAACCAACCGAATTTCTTAAGTGCTAAAAGAGACCATGCAACTTGGATGACTCCTGCCACAAGAACTGCAATACCTATGACCATCATGTGATGGAGCGGGTTATCGAAAACACCGACAAAAGCAATTGCAGCAATAATCATTGCACCATTCAAAACAAGTGGCGCGGCTGCGGGTGGCCCAAACGTGTCGTGTACATGCAACATCGCTGCAAAAATTGCAACAGAGCAAACGAGAGGCATATATGGAAGCATGACCATTGCTAATTCAAGCGATGCACTCTGTTCGCTTTTCAATGAGATAATGAGCCAAAGCAATAGTTCACCAATCACCGTCAGTATCCCTAAAAGGACAACTAGTTTTGAAATCGTAAGCGTTGCAAATGCTTTCGCAATTGCCGGATCGTCGTGTTCAAGTTTGGAATAACTTGGCAAAAAGGCAGCAGCAAGTGCGCCTTCTCCAAAGAGTCTACGAAAAACATTTGGAATCAAAAAGGCAAAATAAAACGCTGAGGAAAGCGCGCCCGTGCCAAATATTCTTGATATTGCGCCATCACGGGCAAGACCTGTCATTCGACTTACAAAGGTAAGTGTCCAATTCGTTCTTGTGTTTCGCTCAAAATTATCGCTCATGACACAACATCCCAAACTATTTTTGCTTCAAGCACTCCTGCAAAAAGTGCAAGAACCCATGGGTCTATCATCGTGTTTGGTAGAAACAATAGAATCATTATTGGTAGAAACATCGTCCCAATCAGGGCAAGAACCATATTTTTGCCGCGTATAACCAAAGAGAAGGGTACTTGGCCAAGAGATAGAAGTAGAAGCATCATCGCAATCGTACCAACGAGAACCCCCGTCAAAAATGCAAGGTCACTCTGTTGTTGACCCGTCAGCCACCGATATAAAAACCAACTAGCAACTGTTGTTGCTACAACGACAACCGCGCCTGTGCAGGCAAGGTAAATCCAATTTCTCGGTTGTGCTAACACTGTATCTATACTGCTTTTCAAGTCGAGTTGAGATGGTTTTTGTAATGACCCAGCCCATGCATATGCAGCAAGAACACCTAACTCCCCTGCGATGAGATCCCCTATTGAAAATGGTCTATGAAGTGGAAGAAAATCTTGAGTCGCCTCATCGAGAAGCGTCCAGATTGAAAGAATAATCCATGAGAGAACAGTCGAGCGTATCCATCCAGTCGACATAAATAGGAAAGCAAGGAATCCAAAACAGACAAAGTGAAGCAATTTGTCAGGAGATTCAATTGTAGGATTTTCAACTGGTGGGTCTTGCGGTAGGTGGGTTGCAACTGTTAACAAAATGAGCCATACTAAAAAAGCAATTCGCCAGTTACGGCGAATCTGTTCAGGCGGTGTCATTCGTTGCTGGCTCAACGTATTCTTCGGTTGGTTTAACTTCAACTTCTAATACATGGTGTGATGTAGGCGCAATTGCTATCACACTTTCTGCAAGCTTTCGATAATCGTTCGCACCTGCGCATTCTGGCTCATAATCAAAAATTGTTTTGCCAAAACTTGGGGCTTCTGCAAGTTTTACGTTCCTGCGAATTGGTGGTTGAAGAATCGTGCACTCTCGCCAAGGTACATTGCTGTTTCTTGATGAATCAAAAAATTCTTGCAAGTCATCGACGACCTCGCGTGCTAGTTTCGTGTTTTTCTCATGCATGCACAACACAATGCCGGTGACCTGTAACTCGGGGTTTAAACCACCTACGAGCATTTGTACTGTTTCAAAGAGCCGGCTCACGCCCTGAAGTGCAAGGAAATGCGTCTGCATAGGAACGACCAGTTCCTTGGATGCAGCAAGTGCATTGATCGTGAGAAGACCCAAACTAGGTGGGCAGTCAATCAATATGTAGTCGTAACAATCCTTGACTGACGCTAGTTTTCTTGAAAGTAGATCATGTCTATCAGTTTTGGAAGCGAGTTCTGACTCTGCTGCTGCAAGATCAACTTCACTTGTCACAAGATCGATATTTTCTCTGGCAAACAAAAGCGTGTCTTGGATAGTAACACCGTCCTCCATCAGCAGGTCATACACAGAAGCGGAGTCGCTTTCTACTCCAAAATGCAAACCCAGATGTGTTTGTGGGTCGAGGTCGATGACAAGTACTTTATAACCGTGTGTTGCAAGAGCTGCTGCAAGATTTACAGTCGTTGTTGTTTTGCCGACTCCGCCCTTCTGGTTTAACAAAGAAATGATTCTTGCTTTACTCACAGTTGTCAGTATAGCAAGCGACAGCGAGTGCCCGAAAGTTTAAAAATTACTCATTGTGCAGAAAAACTGATACTTTAATTTTGCCCAGTCTGAAATCATCCGAACATCCAACGCATTGCGGCGGATTCTTGACCAATGATATCTCGGAGGTAATGCGACAATAATCGGTTGGCGCGGTTGAGGGTTTCGGGTTCAGTTGTTTGCATTGGTCCTTCATCCTGCACTAATCGAAGAATTTCTATTGTTTCTTTCCGCACTCGAACCCGATCGATTTCTCCAGTATCTTCAACAACACCCCCAACCTTTGAACTGAACGCGACAATCGGCTCATCCTCTTTGTTGGTTGTCAGGGTTGGCTGGTATCCAGTCTCGACTAGAAGTGCCCATTGAAATCGTAAAACGGGCCATTCTATTCCATGTCCCTCTTCCATTCTATTTAGCGCCTCAGCAAGTGAGTCATACACATTCGTATGTGGGTCTTGATCCGTAATCATTCGAAACACAAGGTCTGCCATATAAATAGTTGCTTTGTTGACAGGTAAAGAATTTCTTGTCGACCACCATACTTGTTCAAGTTGCCATTCTGTAAGAGTTGCAAGATCGCTACTTTGCTTCAATCTTGCAACAATATGACCCCGTGTGAGTGGATCAAATCCTCCAGAAAATGGACCTTTGTCTCTTTTAGATCCTTTTGCAATCCCCCGTATGAGCCCATTCTCTTTTGTTAATAAACTTACCGTTTGACTCGTTTCAGAGTAGTCCCAACATCGAATACAAATTGCTGAGTCGGAGAGTATTGGCATCTTATTGTTGTGATGTACACGCCTCAAACAGAGGTGTCCATGGATATGCTGCTGCTACTTCCTGCAATTGAGCAAGGGTTAAACTTTCGATTGTCTGTAACTCATCCTCGAGTGTGATGTACGAACCCGATGTTGTCAGCATACTTCCCAATCGTTGCATTCGACCCGTGGGCCGTTCACTTGAAACTGCTGCTGCAGTTCCCGCTTTTGCAATGACCTTCACTAAGTCTTCCTCAGTCAAAGAGTCCACGAGATTGTGCATTTCACAACGCATGATCTCTGCAACCTGTTCAGCATCTGCAGGATCACAAACAGCGTATGCAAGTTGTTCGCCGTAATGATCATTCAAATCGATACTCGAAGCTGCCGATTCTGCAAGACCAGTATCGATGAGTGCCCAATGCAAGCGAGACCCATCACCACCACCGAGAATCGCAGCGAGTGCAGCTGCTGCATGTTTTCGTTCATCTTGAAACGAGGCGCTAGGCATAATCATCAGGTGATAGTGTTGAAGCAACTCTGGAATGTGCTTTTGGAACTTGCCTTCATTTCGATGTATTTCTTCATATGACCGAGTCGCTCCCGTTCGTTCCCAATGACCACATTTTGTTTCGATTTCATCGACTGTTCTCTCAAAATCAACACGACCTGCCAGAACAACGGTTGTATTGTCAGCGCTATATCGGTTAGCGAAATACTCCGCAAGTGCATCACGCTTCATCGACTGTATTGTTTCTGGTGTCCCCAGTACCCGATGTCCAAGCGGACTCCCCCCATAATATTGTTCCATTGCACTTTCATACAAAACCCAGAAGGGTTGATCGTCATACATTGCTATTTCTTCAAGGATGACTTTTTTTTCATTATCAAAATCTTCTTGACGCAGTGCTGGTCTGAGAATTTCAGCGACAGTGTCTTGTATTTCTCCTAAGACTTCAGGTAGCCCTGCTCCCCAGAATGCAGTCATTTCACCAGATGTGAAGGCGTTGTGTTCTGCACCAAGATTATCAAAAGCCAAATCAACTTCCTCTGCGGAAAGTGAATCTGTGCCCTTGAACATCATGTGTTCTAGAAAATGACTCACTCCCATTAGTGACGATGATTCATCTCGAGCACCCGTTTTAACAAAAAAACCTATTGCACTTGTCGCCGCATCAGTTGAACACTCTGCCGCGATGCGTAAGCCATTATCAAGGGTTGTCTCTTTATATGTGTAGCTCAATGAATCTCCAGTATGTGTTGCATCGAGTTCGTCTCGGAAAGTCCTCGTTGCCGTTTCAATTGTGAATCATTCTCTCTTCAGTTCCAAGCGCTGCCTCGTGAATTGATTCTGACATTGTTGGGTGAGCGTGCATTGTCGAAATGATGTCTTCAATTGTTGCTTCAAGCCGAATCGCCAATCCTATCTCTGCAATAAGTTCACTCGCATCTTGTCCGATGATGTGAGCGCCTAGAATCTCACCATATGGCTTACTAGCAAGCAGTTTCACTGTGCCATCGGCTGCACCAACTGCAATCGCCCTGCCATGAGATTTCAGTGAATACACTCCCTTTACGTACTCGATTCCCTTTTCCTGCACTTCTTTTTCAGTCATTCCTATTGATGCTATTTGAGGGTTTGTGTACGTACATCCAGGGATAGAGTTGTAATCGACTCCGAATGTGTGGTGACCTACCATTCGTTCTACACATGTCACCGCTTCTTCAGATGCAACATGGGCCAGCATCGGCGGACCAATGATGTCTCCGATTGCATACACTCCTGGCAAACTTGTTTTGTAGGTTGGTTCTGTTACTTCTTTTGCGTCTGTCTTGATATAACCATTATCAAGTTCGATAGAAAGTGAATCGCTTATCAACCCATCCATTCGCGGCGCAACACCGATTGCAACTAGAACTTTGTCGCCATCAATTTGTTCAACCTTTGAAGGGTCATTCACCCCTGCAAACGAAACCGTAGCATGAGTTCCATTCGATTCTATAGAAGTGACTGAAGCGCTCGTGTGAATTGTCATCCCTTGTTTTTTAAATGCACGGGTTGCAAGTTTGCTAATCTCTTCATCCTCTACGGGAAGAATTCGATCGAGCATCTCAATTATCGTGACCTTTGTCCCAAATGCGTTATACACGTAAGCGAATTCCATTCCAATTGCACCTGAACCAATAATGATGAGTGAATCTGGTCTTGATTCGAGCGTCATCGCATCAGATGAATCAATAATCGTTGAGCCATCACACGGTGCAAAGGGTAGATTTCGAGGCTTTGCTCCTGTTGCAATAAGAACTCTGTCTGCTGTGACGTTCTCCAATACATCGCCACCATCACCATCATAATATTCACCAGTCGGAGTTAGCACTTCTATCTCACATGGAGTGACACCATCATTTGGTGAAACAATTCGGGCATGTCCCTGTATGTGTTCAATGTTATTTTTTTTAAACAAGTATCCAACTCCCCCTCCGAGTTGATCTGTGATTTTTCGACTTCGACCAATGAATGCTCCCCAATCGACTTGAACGTTTTCGATATTGATGCCCCACGATGCTCCGTGATTTACTGCTTCATCATAGATTTCTGCACCGTGTAACAACGCTTTTGAGGGGATACAACCCCAGTTGAGGCAAACTCCACCAAGCGCATCTCTATCAATGCAAGCCACGGTTAACCCAAGTTGGGCGGCGCGAATGGCTCCAACGTAGCCCCCTGGGCCAGAACCAATCACTACTAAATCAAAATGTCGCTGCGTGCTCAAATCGTTTCGTCCTTACTTCAAAGGGATATAGAACAGATGAAAAGTGAAGTATTTTATCGCCCCTAGAAGAACTGCGATTTTGCCGCGTTAAACCCTTTGTCATCAACATGTTGCGATTCTTGGGGATTCTGTAACATAGGCGACTTCTAAGAGGGCGACGGGTAAGGCTCGTCTGGGGTATCATTCCCGATTCAAAAGGATGAGAAATAAGACGTGCGTACAGCAATAATTAGCGACATTCACGGCAACCTCGAATCACTTAATCGAGTGCTTGAGGATATTGGTGACCAAAAGGCAGATCGAATTGTCTGTTTGGGTGACACCCTTGGTTATGGACCAAACCCTGTTGAGTGTGTCGACCTTGTTGCAGAACATTGTGATTGGTCACTACTTGGGAATCACGATTACGGTGCATTGTATGAACCCACAAATTTCAATGCCGCTGCAGAACAAGCGGCGTATTGGACTCGTGCTCAGTTTGATGCTGAAGAGGATACTGAAGCTGCTGCGCAAAGGTGGGAGTTTTTAGGGTCGTTACTTGTTCGCACCCAAATGGATGATTTCCTGTGCGTCCATGGAACACCGCGGCGACCAATTAATGAGTATCTCTTCCCCGATGATGCCATCAACTCACCCGTGAAAATGAAACAAATTTTTGACCGAATCCCTAAACACTCGATGTCAGGCCATACACATGTACCTGGCGTGTTTACAAATGAACCCGATTTTATTTCACCTGATGAAGAGGATGGGGTCTTTGATTTTTCGAATGAAGAACAGATAATCATCAATCCTGGTTCTGTCGGTCAGCCAAGAGATTTAGATCCAAGAGCAAGTTATGCCATCCTCGATGATGAGGATAGTACGGTGTACTTCATCCGACTTGAGTATGACATCGAAAGTGTTCGTGATAAAATTTATGCTGTTCCTGAACTCAGCAATTGGTTAGGGGATCGATTGCGTGAAGGGCGGTGATTCCAACGATGGGAAGTAAAACACCATGACAAAACAAACGCGAAGGCGATTAATCACCTCGATTGTTTTAGCTGCAGCAGCAGGTGTGCTCCTTGTTGCAATTTTAGGACCAAAAAGTACAACCGTTCTGCCTGATGACACTCAGCAGAACGCGAAGGTAGAAGCTTCTGCGGTTCAGCCTGAAAAGCCAGAAACTGCACAAGAGGTACCCATTGCCACCGCTCCTAAAAAAGACGTTCGTGCTACATCAGACGATACTGCTATTGCACCTTTCGAAGAGTTGCGAATGCAACAACAGGAAGTGTATAACGCTCCACTTGTGCTTGGTGCTCTCGATGATATTGATTCATGGCAGATGGAAGTTCACTTTACACAGAGTGGTGCCGGCATTTCATCAATCCAGTTTTCTAACATCTTTGAGACGGTAGATGGTAAGTTAGCTTGGCACAGATACCGTAAAAACGGTGGTAAAAAACCATCACTTGACCAACTCTATCTCCTCACAACCGAAAGAAGTGTTCACCAAGAACTCAGACCTGTTCTCGGAGCGTATCAGGTCAGCGTCAATGATCAGAAACTTTCATTGACTGCACCTCAAACTTGGCATGTTGCAGAAAGAACAGAAAATAGTGTCTTGTTTGAAGCGACCGTTATTGATTCAAAGAACAATGTAATCGCGAAAGTTCATCGGAAATGGACTCTTAACAACCAATACGGTTTACAGTTAGACCAAGCTGTACAAAACCTTACGTCTCAGGATGTAGAGGTTCGTTGGTTGCAGTATGGTCCCTCAACTTTAACTGTTGATCGTTCGAGGTACATGGACAGGCGTCGGTTCCGATTTGGGTGGGAACTTGGAGATGGGTTTGACCCAAACCATGCGGCGCCAATCCAGTCTAATGACTTTTATCTGGAATATACGGATGCAACAAAAGAAAAAGAAACAACGATTTGGCCGACTGAAGAGACTTTAGAAGAGGGTTTTAAACTTTCTTGGTTTGCCTCAACGAATCGTTATTTTTCCCTTGCTGTCTTCCCAAACTTAAATGCAAACGGCGAAGGAAATCGAGTATTCACAAACAAAGTCGCTGAGATAACGAGTCGCGTTGAGAGCGTTGATGCTGATGAGTTCGTGTTAACTGGTCTGTGGAGTCCGCAGACGCAAGTTATGGGTGGTGATTCATATGACCTCTCGATGGGTATCTATGCGGGACCACTGCAACGCTCTATCTTGGATCGCGAACAGCCATACGTCGCACTCAATATGCGAGACATGGTGCTATATCAAATGTCAAGCATGTGTGCCATATGCACCTTTCAGTGGCTTGCTGATTTCCTTGCTGTAGTCTTAACAACTCTAGATCATTATGTCGTTTTTGATTGGGGTTTTGCAATCATTTTTCTTGTGCTAATCGTCCGTACGATTTTGCACCCCATTACCAAAAAGTCGCAAATCAATATGCAGCGTTTTGGAAAGGTGATGCAAAAATTAAAACCAGAAATCGATTCGCTAAAGAAAAAGTATCCTGACGATCCAAAGCGTGTACAGCAAGAACAGATGGCGCTAATGCAAAAGTATGGGGTTAATCCATTCCAAATGCTCGGTTGCTTGCCAATGTTCTTGCAGATGCCAATTTGGATTGCACTCTATGCCTTGCTGTACTTCATGTTTGATATCAGACAGGAACCAGCATTTTTTGGTGTATTCCAATTGATTGGTGAATGGCCTTTCCTTGCTGATTTAAGTTCTGCGGACCACTTCTTCGGTGAGTTTGACCAACCAGTTCAATTCCTGTTTTGGAACATTACCGGTATCAACCTGTTGCCAATTTTGATGGGTGCTATCTTCTTTGTTCAACAAAAGTACATGTCTCCTCAAAGCATGGCGACTACTCCTGAACAAGAATCTCAACAGAAAATCATGAGAGTCATGATGGTCGTTTTATTCCCGCTAATGCTCTACTCAGCACCATCGGGCTTGACGCTCTATATTTTGACTTCCAGTTCGGTTGGAATTATGGAGAGTAGGCATATCCGAAAGCACATCGATACCATCCCAATAGAGCCGAAACCTGCTGGTTCAGGGCCTAGTCAGGGGCGTAAGCCTAAAGACAAGCAGGGTCGGGCATGGGCAGATGCGATGGATGCGCGGCGTAAAAAAGTACAAAACAAGGCGAAAAAACGGTCGTTTAAGAAACGCGGTTAGGATAGTTGCAGTGGAATTGGATACCTCCATTGTTGCGGTCAGTTCAGCACATGGTGTTTCGCCCCGTGCAATCATTCGTGCCTCGGGGAACGCTCTGCTAGATGTATTGCAACAGGATGGAATCGTGGTACATCCGAAGCGATGTGTACCGAGCCGGATAAAGTTACCAATTGGAATTTTGCCTGTGCTTATCATGGCACACCCGTCTTCATCTTCCTACACAGGTCAGGATGTTGTTGAAATTATCCTGCCAAACAACGCACACCTCATTCAATCTGTAATGCAACGTCTCATTGAATGCTGTGGAGGAAGACAGGCTGAAGCGGGCGAGTTTACCGCTCGAGCTTTTTTCAATGGAAAGGTATCTTTATCTGAGGCAGAGGGGATTAGTGCAACAATTGCTGCAAGCAATGATGCTGAATTACGAGGGGCAGCACTGTTACGTAATGGAGCGCTGCACACAGTTGTCTCAGAGTTATCAAATGGACTGACACGCACTCTCGCACTTGTCGAAGCAGAGATCGATTTTACTGATGAAGAAGATGTTGTAGCAATAACCGATTCTGATCTAACAAATGCAGTTGAGTCTATATTGTCTCGGCTGCAGTCCTTGATTGATAACAAAATATCAATGGCATCTTTACATCATTTACCGAAAATTGTTCTTGCTGGTAAGCCGAACGTAGGCAAATCAACCCTGTTTAACACGTTGCTTGGATACAAGCGTGTTGTTGTCTCGGAAGAAGTTGGAACAACTCGAGATGCCATTGCTGAACCAACAACATTTGGAGACAAGGAATGTTTACTGTTCGATATTGCTGGCTTAGAGGATGTGAATGACACTCTGTCACAGAAAGCGCAGATTGCAGCAAATTCAATGTTGAAAGATGCAGACTTAATCCTTTGGTGTATTTCTGCTGATTATTCCTGTACAAACGAGCAGACAAACACAGTAACAGTGCGGACAAAAGCAGACTTAGAAACGTGTGATGGCACGCGGTTTCAAGATCAATTTTCTGTTAGCGCAGTGACTGGTCAAGGGGTTGATTTGTTAAAAGAAGAGATAGAAAAACGATTGTCTACTACACCAGTACCAACTATCGATGCGCTCGCGCTGCTTCCTAGACACGAAGAGCATCTTCGAATCGCATTGCATGAAATACGCGAAGTACGAAACGTTCAGAACGAGCGCGAACTAGTTGCTGCGCACCTTCGAATTGCACTTAATGAAATCAGTGCCATCTCCGGAAAGGTTACTCCTGACGATGTTATTGGCGAAGTTTTTTCAGCTTTTTGTATAGGCAAATGAACTAAGAGCCAACTGTCACTTTAATCTGCCGCAAAGTTCCGCTACAACTTTTTTGCAGTTGACGTAACAACCCAGATCGAACAAGACGGTTAACTTGGTACGCCGTTGGTGATCCATCGACAGATACGTACAACACGCCTTGGCGGAGAGATATT
Source organism: uncultured Isosphaeraceae bacterium (assembly GCA_964624985.1). Classification (GTDB taxonomy): domain Bacteria; phylum Planctomycetota; class Phycisphaerae; order Phycisphaerales; family SM1A02. The sequence continues at coordinate 12,308 of CAZVAE010000024.1, forward strand.
GGGAATGCTGCACTGTGCAAGCGCTTTGGTGTTAACTCCTCCCAAGCCGTTTGAATCTGTAAGAGTTGTTTGTTAGTTTTTTTCAGTGAGTGGCGAAAGTGATTCATCGCGACATCAATTGAAATATCTTTTCTTCGAGTTGCTCTCCACTTTCGGAGTTGCTCAATTTTAATTGTCGCGTCATCCATTACCACATCCTACATTGAAGATTGATATTGCAAAGTAAAAGTTCTTTAGAAAACCCCCCTGCGTTAATTCAGAGATGCTATTGTTCGTGCTATGAGTTCGATACATCTTCAGGGCCTTGTCAAGAAATTCGACCAGACGACTGCGGTAGCTGGAGTTGACCTGGAGATTAAGGAGGGAGAACTTTTCTTCCTACTAGGACCATCGGGATGTGGAAAGACCACTCTCTTGCGGATGCTTGCTGGATTTATAGACCCTACTTCGGGCAAAGTCCTTTTTGGTGATAAAGATGTCACCCATATGCCCCCAAATAAAAGAAATACGGGCATGGTCTTCCAAAGTTATGCATTGTGGCCACACATGACGGTTGCTGAAAACGTTGCATATGGGCTTCTCATCCGTAAATTTGGAAGCGATGAACGACGAGAAAAAGCAATTGAAGCCCTTCATAAGGTCCATATGGAACATCTCGCTGACCGCAGACCAAATGAGTTGTCGGGGGGGCAACAGCAACGAGTTGCACTTGCTCGAGCGATTGTGGTCGAACCAGAAGTCCTCCTTCTCGATGAACCACTCTCGAATCTCGATGCGAAGTTACGCCTAGAAATGAGAAGTGAGATTCGCAGAATATGTACAACCCTAGGTATTACAACGGTTTACGTGACTCATGACCAAAAGGAGGCTCTCTCGATTGCCGATCGTATGGCAATTTTGAAGGATGGGTACGTGAAGCAAGTTGGCACCCCAAGCGAGATTTACCAACGCCCCGCTTCGCAGTTCGTCGCTGAGTTTATTGGGGAAACAAATTTTCTTCAGGCAAACTGTACAGAATCTGGGATTGATACTCCGGTCGGAATGCTACATTCAGCGATTGAACCACAAACG
>CAZVAE010000025.1:0-13222 GCA_964624985.1 uncultured Isosphaeraceae bacterium
CCACTTTCATCAAATGCTAGGTCTGCAATGTAGAGTTGAAGTAAATCATTCCCTCGTCTGTCAGATCGATACACAATACGCTTTCCATCGGGCGAGAAAAATGGTCCGCCATCATATCCATCATCTCCAACGAGTAAGGTCGAGGTTCCAGTTGTTAAGTCGGTGATGTAAATATCACCAGAGCCACTCGCTAAAGAACAATACAGAATATGCCTGCCATCCGGACTCCATGAACCTTCGGCAAGGTAATGTTCCTTGTCTGTAACAAGAGGGCTAAACTCATTTGTATCAAGGTTCAACTTGACAATATCCATTTCTGGTGGAAATGCCCAACGGTAATCCCTTGAATCTCGTTGGTAACCCGGAACATCAGCGTCTACGAGTGGAACTAACGTAGAAGCAAACAGCACAAGTGAGTTGTCGCTCGGGTGGAACCAGCCACAGGTGTTTGCTGAACCATCTTTACTTATTCGCCGGATTTGATGCAGACCCATGATTTCACCCTCTTCGTTGAACGTGAGGTCTCCTAGATACATGCCGTAATCGGTATCTGGCTCTTCGCCTTCATCCGGATGTTCAATGGCTTGGAAAATGACTCGTTTCGTTTCTGGGTCAAAATAGGATTCCCCAGCTTTAAGAAACTGTGCTGGGTCTGTAAGTAAAACGGGTTCACCTATGGCGCCAACTTCGTTCGGGTGAAGTGGCGTACTCGTTGCGGCGAGGATTGAAAGAGTGATTGAAATACAATGTACCATAGGTTCTTATGTCCTTACATAATCGAATTTCATATCATACGCCACCTGAATATCTACCGCATGGGGTCGATGTCATTTACCACGACGATTTTGTTGTCGTTCTGGACAAACCCTCAGGATTGTTGAGCGTGAAGGGCATTGGTCCAGAAAAGATAGATTGCTTAGCAGTGCGAGTTGCTTCAGCAATCGAAGGAGCTAGGATTGTACATCGCTTAGACATGGATACGTCAGGTGTGATTGTTATGGCTCGAGATGCAGATTCACATCGAGAGCTAAGTCGCCAATTTCAAGACCGCGAAGTTGAGAAAACGTACATCGCAGAGGTGGGCGGAGTTATCGAAGAGGAGAGCGGTTTAATTGATATTCCAATCCGAAAAGATATCGATAATCCTCCAAAACAGTGTGTCGATTATGAACAAGGTAAACCATCTCAAACATATTGGAAGGTCGTAGGTCGTTCTGATGCAACGACTCGACTGGAATTGCGTCCTGTGACGGGGCGATCACACCAATTACGAGTACACCTTAAAGAGATTGGACATCCTATTCTTGGGGATGATTTATATGCACCAGTAGAATTATGTAAGGCTGAGTCTCGACTAATGCTTCACGCACAAACTCTTTCGTTTGTTCATCCAGAGACTCTGGAACAGAGAACATATTCTGTTACTTGTCCCTTTTAAATTTCTACGAAAAAGGGCATGAACCAAAGAGATTCATGCCCTTACCTTAATAATCATTGCAAAATTTAGTCGCTGCTCGCACCACTTGGTTCTGGCTCGGGTTCACTTGCCTCTTCTTGCTCTGAAGAAGAAAAGAATAGGTGTTCATTTTCTTCTTTGTGAGTGACACATAGGTGATTGCCCTCGCTGTAGTCACCGCTGAGCAATGCTTCTGCTAGTGGATCTTCAATATACGTTCCTAGAGCTCGACGTAGAGGGCGTGCACCAAAGTCAGGGTTATACCCTTTATCGATGAGGAAATCTTTCGCTGCTTGGTCAAGTTCCATCGTAATGCCCTTCGCCTGTAATCGCTGCATAATTTTAGCGAGTTCGATATCGATGATTGAATAGAGATCATCTTTAGTCAACGGCTGGAAGACAATGACATCATCGAGTCGATTGATAAATTCTGGTCGGAAGAACTTTTCGGTTTCACTCAGAAGTTGTTTTTTCAACCGATCGTAATCCATAACTTCTTCACGTTTACCAAAACCGAACGATTGACCACCTTTGATGAGGTCAGAACCTATATTTGATGTCAAAATGACGATTGTGTTTCGGAAATCGACTTGACGTCCAAAGGAATCAGTTAATCGGCCTTCTTCCATAATCTGAAGCAACATATTGAAGACATCGCCATGCGCTTTCTCAACTTCATCAAAAAGCACCACTGCGTATGGTTTTCGTCGCACTTTCTCTGTTAGTTGACCACCTTCTTCGTAACCAACATATCCGGGAGGGGCTCCAACGAGCCGCGAAACAGTGTGCTTCTCCATGTACTCAGACATGTCAAGATAGATTAGTGAATCAGCATCGCCAAACATAAACTCAGCGAGCGCTTTGGCGAGTAATGTTTTACCAACACCAGTTGGTCCAAGGAATAAGAAGGAACCCATAGGTCGATTTGGATCTTTCAGACCACTTCGTGACTTACGAATCGCTTTTGCAATTTGAGTAATTCCATCATGCTGACTGATCACAGTTCGATGCAATTCATCTTCAAGTTGTAGTAGGCGTTGAGATTCCGCTTCTTCTAATCGTGTGAGCGGGACGCCAGTCATGCTTGAAACAACTTCAGCGATGATATTGTCATCGACTTCACTTGTGACTTCATTCATCTGCTCACGCCACTCTTTTTGAACGCCATCTTTCTTAGATCGTAGTTGCTCTGCCTCATCACGAAGTGCAGCAGCAGCCTCATAATCGGCATTCTTGACAGCTTCATCTTTTTGAACTTTAAGTAACTCAAGTTGCTCTTCAAAATCAGCCATTGAAGGTGGTTTTGTCATTGATTTTAAGCGAACTCTTGCACCCGCTTCATCGATTACATCGATTGATTTATCTGGTTGGACGCGGTCAGAGATATAACGGTTCGATAATTCAACAGCAGCAAGGATTGCACTATCAGTGAACTTTACACGGTGATGTTTTTCATACCGTTCGCGTAATCCCTTCAATATTTCAATGGTATCTTCGTTGCTTGGTGGGTTTACAGCAATCGATTGGAAACGACGTTCAAGAGCGTTGTCTTTTTCGATGTACTTTCGATATTCATCGAATGTTGTTGCACCGATGCACTGAATTTCACCTCGAGATAGAGCTGGCTTTAATACGTTTGATGCATCGATAGCACCCTCCGCTCCTCCAGCGCCAACGAGTGTATGAAGTTCATCAATAAACAAGAGAATGTTTTTCGCCCGTCGAACCTCATTCATCACTGCTTTGATTCGTTCTTCAAACTGGCCACGGTATTTTGTTCCCGCGACCATCATCGCGAGATCAAGGACGACAACACGGCGATCATGGAGTAAATCAGGCACTTCACCTTGGATGATTCGTTGGGCTAGCCCCTCAATAATTGCAGTTTTTCCCACACCAGCTTCACCAAGAAGTACTGGGTTGTTTTTCGTACGGCGGCAAAGAATTTGTACAAGTCGTTCAATTTCTTTGTGGCGACCAATGACAGGATCAAGTTCATCTTTTTTAGCGAGTTCGGTAAGATCTCGCCCAAAGCTATCTAATGCTGGAGTTTTACTTTTACCACGACGAGGAGAAGGGCTAGGTGCCTCACCTTCGGTTTCGATACCTTCATCGTCTAATTCATCAATCTGACCAACACCAGCACCAAGTAGGTTTAGAACTTCTTCTCGAACATCTTCAAGTTTAAGTCCAAGATTCATCAGCACCTGCGCGGCAACCCCATCTTGTTCACGTAACAAGCCAAGAAGCAAATGTTCTGTTCCAACGTAGTTGTGATTTAAAGAACGCGCTTCTTCAATTGCATATTCAATAACTTTCTTTGCGCGAGGAGTTTGAGGCAATTTGCCCATAGTGACCATTTCAGGTCCACTTTTGACGAGCTTTTCAACTTCAAGCCGTACCTTCCGCAAGTCAATTTCTAAGTGTTTTAGTACGTTCGCACCAACACCCGAACCTTCCTTCACAAGACCGAGAAGGATGTGTTCAGTTCCAATGTACTCGTGGTTAAAGCGTTGTGCTTCTTGATTTGCAAGAGCCATTACTTTTCGAGCGCGATCTGTTAGCCGTTCAAACATAGTTCAATTCTCCGCCCGCATTCTATGCGGGATGTGCTTCCACGGTGCGTACAACGACACGCACCCGTATATAACAATCGGTGCAACTGGCGTTCCATTTGAATACTTATAGAGATTATGAAGAAAATGGGGATAAAAGTCCAAAAAAGGGGCAAATGGGGAGGTATCAATCTATCGAAGACACGCTTCTATGCCATACTGGCGGGAGACTCGATTTGACCGTGCCGAAGGTGCACGATACCGTCGCCCCGAGACGAAATGTCATTATTGTGAGTGACGAGTACGACCGTTAATCCATTCTGGTGTAGTGATGAAATGACATCGAGAATATCATTTCCTGTCTCCTCATCAAGATTGCCTGTTGGCTCATCTGCGAGAAGAATACTCGGGTTGTTAATCAAGGCGCGTGCAATCGCAACTCGTTGGCGTTCTCCACCTGAAAGTTCTCTTGGACGATGAGCGAGTCTGTGTCCAAGTCCAAACTGATCGAGTAAGGACTCGCCTCTCTCTCGTGCGTTTGATTCACAGCTACCTGAACCTCCAATCATCGCTGGAAGAAGCGTATTCTCAAGGACAGAGAGCTCCGGCAGCAGATGATAAAATTGAAATACAAATCCAATCTCGTGATTCCGATAGATATTGATTTGTGTGTTCGTTTTGTCCCAAACAGATTCACCGTTGAACAGAACCATTCCACCGTTTGCATCTGGCCTATCAAGACCCCCAAGTAAATGAAGCACTGTTGATTTACCAGAACCACTCGACCCTAGAATTGTTAACCAATCACCTTTGTTGACGATGAGCGACGCACCGAGCAGCACAGGAACACTTGATTTCCCAAGTTGGTATGTCTTTTTTAGATCTTTTCCTTCCAGGAGTGGTGGCTGTACATTATTCATGGCGTAGCGCCTTTACTGGATCAGTGTCAGCAGCTTTTGCAGCAGGGATGACCGCACCTAACAAACAGAAGACAATGGCACCACAAACAGTCACGATACTTGAAGGCCAATCGATTTCATTTGGAATGATTGAAAAATAATAGACACTCGCATCCCAGATGACGAGCCCTCCAATATGTCTGACATAGAGAATGAGTGCGCCGATGCTTCCAAACACGACAATTCCAAGTACTCCAAGAACAATTGGGAGGATTTGTCCAAATCGAATACGTGTACATGTGTAGAGTGCGACAGCAATTGCGAGGATGAATACTCCGATTGCAAACCAAAGAGGAGGGCTGCCCATTGCTGAGTGAATCGCATTGATGTTTTTCGTAATACACCAACCGAAAAACAAACCGAGTAACGAACCCACAATTCCAATCACCAAACTGTATTGCAAAAATATCCAAACAATACTTGCCCTTGAAGCACCAATACTTCGGAGGATGCCGATATCTCTTGTTTTCTCAAAAACAATCGACCAGAAAATAGAAAGGATGAGTGCTGCAACAACAAAATATACAATCGAAAAGAGGGTTCTCATCAATTCTCGTTCTTTTTCGACTGGACCTGTAAACCGCCTTTGTTGTTCCTCCCAAGTATGAATTGTTAATCCTGGATCACCTAACGTCGGGGGGAGTACGATTGTGTCGCTTGGCATTGCATCTATGAACTCATCATACAACTGCCGAATGCGTACCTGCAATTCATCTGCATGTACACCCTCCCTTGCTCGAACGAGAATACTTGTTGCTTTTGGAGGGTCGATACCAACGATTACAGTGGGGTCATTGACATCCACAATCTCTGCCGAGTCGAGATGTAATAGTTTTTGAGTCACGCTGATGGGAACGAAAACTCTCGATTCATCAATCATGAAAACGCCAGATTGAAACTCATTTACAAATGGCATGATGATCGATTCCGGCTCAATCACGCCACCCTGTGAATCAATCGGAAGCATCGTTAGAGTTCCATCGTACCGAGGTAGCCACCAATAATCATTTCGTATGACTTGATACGAACCGTCTTTTTGACGTTCGTTCCCTTCAGAGACATGTAGCCCAGAGACAATGCCATCTTGACCACCACGACGGAGTGCTAATCCCTGATTCAATATGGCATCTGGATGGACTAAACGTTCATCATGTTCGATTAAAAGTGTCCATAGCTCTTCATCTAATAGTTTTTTCACCTCGTTCCACACTTCTGACTTTTCGTAATTCATTGAACTAGAAGCGCCATTTACAATGACAACGAGTTGGTTCCAAGTCTCATCATCCAGATTTGCTCGTAGTTCTTCTTGATTTGCAGTCACTGCATCAAGGAGAAGCCAATCTCGCTGATTCGCGGTTGGTGTTTTCCACTGCAATGACTTATCAAAAGACGTGACCTTCGTAAAAGACTCTGGTTCAATTCCCCAAACTTGTACTGTTTCACTTTGTTTTGCATCCCGATCAGGGTATGGCATTCTCAGCAATCCCCATCCATCTACAATTGGTGTTGCAGCAAGCACACTCGGATCATTTTGGAAATGAGAGATCAAATCTTCGTAGTGGGGAATCCCAGAGATCCCGTATGTAATGATGACATCGCCCATTAATGTTCTTCCAGACGATTGAACCATGTTTAGAAAGCCAGACATAACCGAGACAACAACGATCACGAGGGCAACACAGAGTGCAACAGCAGCGACTGCTATAAGTGGGATAACTCTGCTTGTTAGATAACGCGTTGTAAGTAAAGTTTGGTACACAGGGTGTTCATCGTACTATGTTGAGGTTGAGCCGTATGTCTTTAACAACAATTTCGGACATCCAATATCTGCTACCACCACTTCGCCAAGATATTTTTTAGCGCTTTCTTTCTGAAATCCTATTTTTAGCCCAACAAATGAGATCGTAAGTGATGCTTCTATGCAAACTCCGAGTGGAATACCCTGATTACAATCAAGGCCAGATGGAATGTCAATCGACACACATGTTGCAGGATGGTCATTGCAAGTTTGAATCGCGTCCGCAAATTTTCCCTCGATTTTACGATCTAAACCCGTACCAAAAATCGCATCAATGCATAATGTGGCTCCGTGCAATTTTGACTCATCCCAATCGAGTCGAGGGATGTTCATTGCAGAGCAAACAGAGGCATTGACGATTGCATCAGGACTTTTGGGCTCTCCAAACTCAAGAATCGAGACGGCATAATCATTGTTTTTTAAATGCCTCGCAATCGCGTACCCATCACCTCCATTGTTTCCTTGTCCACAAAGAATCACGATGTTTCTCTTGTTCATATCACATACTGAATGCTGAATGATATGAGTTGCGTTTTTTGAAGCATTTTCCATCAAGACAATACTTGGAATCTTGTATGTGGATGTTGCTTCTGAATCGATGTTACGCAATGCCTCTCTCGTGTAGAAATAGGGCTGTTCGTTTCTTTGAGTAGTCATGTTTGTAATGCATGATAACTAGGTACCATACGGGGATATGTCTACTCTCGAACTCACTTCACATATTTTGGGTGTTGTCGTGACGGGTTCTCTGATTTTATGGATTGGTATCGCGTATCGCCTTTGGGCCATATCAAAGTCAAATTCAACCGTAAAAGAAGGATTGAAACTCCCTATTCCAGATGAAGTTCCCGTTAGTATCATCATTCCTGCTCATAATGAAGAGCGAGTAATTGATCAGTGTGCTACTTCTTTGCGGAACCAGTCGCACAGGAATCTGCAAATTATTTTCGTGCTAGACCGTTGTACAGATAAAACTCTTGAACTACTGCAAAAGCACGCAAAAGAAGATCAACGGTTATGCATTATCGAAAATGACTATTGCCCAGAGGACTGGGCGGGGAAATGTAATGCTGCTCGGATTGGCGCAACGGAAGCAATAGGGGACTGGCTCCTTTTTACAGATGCAGATACTCAGTTTGATTCAGAGCTTGTTCGTTGTTCTGTCGCTTCTGCAATCAAGCGAGATGCTTCCTTGCTGAGCATCTTGAGTTCTCTAACGATTACAAAAACGTTTGAAAAAATGATTCAACCCATCGCGAGCACGTTTCTAGTTCGACAGTACCCCGTTGACCGGATTAACAGGGAGTTTCGTTCAAGACCATTTGCAAACGGACAATTCCTTTTGTTTTCAAAATCTGCATACGAATCGATTGGGGGACATGATGCTGTGAAAGAAGATTTGCTTGAAGATATTGCCTTTGCAAGAAAGATACATAGCAAGGGCGGTAAAGTCCAAGTTCTGTTTGCAGATGGAATGCTCCGATGTTCGATGTACCCGAATTTTGATGCATTTAAAACTGGTTGGAAAAGAATATATATCGAAGCAAGCTCAAGGAATGTGAATCGACTTAGACGCAGCGCATATTTAGCATTCATCCTCTCAGTACTATTGCCCTGTGCCGGTGTTGCTGGCATAGTTATTGGCGCACTTGTTTCAACGTCACTAATATGGATTTCAATTGTTTCATTATTCGTTTGTTCTTGGGTAATTTGTTGGTTGTATAAAATGAATAACGCACCATTTATCTTTGCGATTTTTGCTCCTATAGGAGGATTAGTTGTTGCAAAACTATTCTTCGATGCTGCATCAATGCTTAAACACAGAATACCAATTCGATGGGGCGGTCGAGAATACATACTGGAGCCCAAATAACAATGCGAATCTTATTGACCAACGATGACGGCATCCGAGCACCTGGCATAGTTTCGTTGCACCATGCACTTCAAGGACTAGGAGAAATTGAAGTGTACGCGCCTGAAACCGTACAGTCTGCGATGAGTCATGGAGTGACGTACACAAAGCCATTGATGACTCAACATGTTGAGGTTACAAAAGAAATGCATGGAACTGCAATTGATGGAAGACCTGCGGATTGCGTCAAGCTTGCAACGCGTGGTTTATGGCAAGAACGCTTCGGCGAAGGCACAAAACCTGATTTAACAATTAGTGGTATGAATACTGGCTCAAATGTTGGGATCAACATTATCTATTCTGGCACAGTTGCCGCCGCAATTGAATCCGCATTTCTCGGGGTGCCTGCAATTGCGGTCAGTTTACAGTACAACAATTGTGACTTGATTTGTTACGATCGTGCAGCTGAGATAGCCCGAAGCATTATTGACCGCGTCTTAGAAAATGAACTTCAGGCGCATGAGGTTATCAACATTAACATTCCAACAATTGAGTCGCAAGATGCCCCGATACCAGAAGTGAAAGTGGTTGAAATGAATGCCGCCTATGAAACCGGACATTACGATAAGAGGCAAGCACCCGACGGAAGAACATATTATTGGGCAGCAGGTGATGGAATGACGTTTGCGCATACTGCAGTGGGGAGCGATGTCGAAGCGCTCAATCAAGGATTTGCTACAGTTACACCACTTGATTATGTGCTTACAGATACAAGTCGTATGAAACTGTGGAAAGAGCGGCTTGAGTAGATTATTTTCCGAAAGTGATATGTATCGTAATAGCGTACGTTTCGTCTTCGATGAGTTCATTAATCTGATCGCCCGAAGCTCGCCAGCGATATAAACTCGATTCGAGGGATCTATCAATCGAAGGGCTGCCTGTACTCAACAAAATAACAACATCTTGTGGCTTACCACTTCTGCTAATATGAAGTTCAGCGACTAAATCGCTCGGTGCATTTGAGACAAGTTGGTTCGCGGTAAAAGAAGGCCGTCTTGGTCGTAAGACGATGCCTTGTGATGCAAGGGGTTTTCCAGAACGCCACTGGTCTCGTGAAATTTTTATAATCGAAGTTGCTTAAGAATCCCGATCTGAATGATTGACTTCAATCGGAACGTCTTTAACAATCTCTGTTTGTGGATTTGCAACGGTATCAACGACTGTTTCTACGACAGGAACTTCTTTTGATGGAGTAGTGATTTCAATACCCCGTAGCATTTCAAGAAGTTGTGAAGTCATTTCTTCGATTGGGATGGTGAATTGTTGAATAGCTTGAAGAGAAACCGAGGTTGTTTCTGGCTCTGCGATGTCGGTTTCTATTTTCATTGAGGCCTGTTCGACTTCGGCAAATCGAGCACGTTGTTCTTCATATTCTTCATAACCAATCCATGTAAGCGTCGATTCTTTCGAACTGTCAATCCCCAACTCAATTTCAGGCATCTCTGTTTTAGGAGTTTCGAGGTGCGTTGCTTTCGTAGGAGGTATGTATGTCATCGGCGGCTTGCTTGAATATGCCATTGGCAGAATGTACAAATGAAGCCCAACTGATAAGGCAAACGCAAGAAGAATGGCAACATAGTCACGGTACATGGTTCGAGTCTTCCGAGGGCTTTGGTGCTCCGACTAAGAAAATTTCCAAACCCTCATGTCGAAGAGCATCCCAAGTACCTGTTAAGAGTGGACCTCTGTCAACACTCGCCTCTCCATCTTCAACAACAACGTATATGGCAGCATTAGGATCATCCTTGAGTTCGTGTTGCACTGTTTCAGCGATACGTTCAAGACCTACAATATCTCTGTTCACGTAGATGTTTCCATCAACACCGATGGTGACCGAAATGGATGTCCTTGGTTCAGCAGGGGCCCCAGAGGCATAAGATTCAAGTGGGACCGGTAGCACTTCAGCACGAACCATTAAGACCATCGCGTAGATAAAAAACGTGAGCAACAAAAAAATCACATCGATGAGAGGCATCATTTCGACGCGGGTTTCATATTCACTGCGACGTATGGGCCGCATCGATTATTCCTCAAATGTAAGACTGGCAAGCGCGACTGGTGTATTTTCAATAAACTCAAAAACCTGATCGAGTCCCGTAGCTAGCATTGTTGACCAAATTGAATCTGAGATATTGCAAATTATCATCCGCCTGTCATTGGCGTTAAGACTTTTTTTAATCTCAATCAATGCTCCAAGGTTTGAAGAATTGAGGTTAGTGACATTTTGCAAATCAACGATTGCGTGTGGACAGTTAGAGTCATTTTGAACTTTTGCAATGAACGTATCGGTGTCTTCCGAAAAGTCTGGTTCGTTGAGCAATTCGAGAATTAGAATTTCTTCGCTCCATTGGTTTAACGTCATACTGCAAGCATACAGTATTTAGCTGAGCGTTGGAATCAAGATGTTGTCGGAATTTCTTCCTTAATATCCGAATCAATTGCTTCAATCTTCGCTGCTGCAATCAATCGATCTCCATCTTTCAGATTGACAACGCGGACGCCCTTTGTGTTACGTCCAATGGTACGTATGTCACTAGCGGAAATTCGGACAAGCATGCCATTTGCTGTGATGAACATCAAGCTGTCACTATCTCGCACTGAGCGTATGTCCGCGACTAGACCATTGCGTTCACCCGTTTTGATGTCACGCCGGCCCTTGCCACCACGTGACTGAGCTCTAGTTGAACCGTCTTCACTATGAACGAGGTAATCGAGCATAGGAGTGCGTTAACCAAAGCCATTTTCAGTCATAGTCATTAAATCAGCATCATCTTCGGCAAGGACAGCACCGACGACACGGTCCTCGTCAGATAGATTGATACCCTTTACACCAGCCGCAGTGCGACCCATGAGTCTCGCATCGGTTTCTTCGAATCGAATGGACATGCCCTGCGAAGTTCCAATAAGGACGTGGCATGTTCCACTTGTTTTTATGACATCAACAAGGGTGTCACCATCGTTCAACCGTATCGCATGAATACCGCCGCTGTTCACATTTCGGTACTCAGCGAGTGCAGTTCGTTTGATTCGCCCCATCGATGTTGCAAACACAAGATTGTCTTGACACGTGTCGAACTCTTTGATGTTCCTAAATGCAACGATGTTTTCACCATCTTTGAGGTTGAGTAGATTTACAATTGCACGACCTCGACTTGTTCGTGTCGCTTCTGGAATCTGATACACCTTCAATCGGAACACGCGTCCGCTATCAGTAAAGCAGAGTAAGTCATCATGGGTTGAAGCGACGAAGATATGTTCAATAAAGTCATCTTTTTTCGTTTCGCCACCCTTAATGCCTCGACCACCACGACCCTGTTCGCGGAATGTATCGGTTGGCAATCGCTTGACGTATCCGTGGTGCGAAATAGTTACACAAACATCGTGTTCAGGAATCAGGGCACCATAGTCAAGAGCGTCATCTTCGCTCTCTACGAACCCTGTCAACCGTTCCGTTGCGTACTTCTCTTTGAGTTCAATGCAATCTTCGCGAATGATGTCGAAGACGAGTTGTTCATCGGAAAGGATCGCGTTGTAATCATCGATTTTTTCTAGCAATTCAGCGTATTCGCTCGTCAATTTTTCGATCTCAAGACCAACGAGTTGGATCAACCGCAATGCACCAATGGCATCCGCTTGAAGTTTAGAAAGTGAGACTCCATCTTTTGCGGTTTCAATCAATCGCTTCGCAATGAATCTTGCGTACTCATGGTTTTCAGGAATACGGAATTCTCTAGCCATGAGCTTGTCGATTGCTTCTTCTCGTGTTCGACTTCCACGGATAAGAGCGATGATTTCATCGATATCACATACGGCATAAATCAAACCCTCTAATCGATGCGCGGCTTTACTTGCTTCTTTGAGCAGAAACTCTGTTCGTCTTCGTATGACTTCACGTCGGTGGTCAATCCAACAATCGATGAGCGCACGAATGCCGAGAGTTTGCGGGCGACCATTGACGAGTGCAATGTTAATCACTGAAACAGTAGATTGAAGAGGGGTGTACTTATACAGTTGTCGTTCAACAACATCTGGGTCAGCACCTCGTTTCAGATACACAACGATTCTGGTTCGCCACTTCTTGCCGGAGAAGTTCTTGATATCAGAGATGTCTGTGATGCGCCCATTTTTCGCACACTCGACTATCTTTTCGATGAGGTTGTTCTGGACAAGTTGATAGGGGATTTCATCAATGACGATGGCTTCTCGCTTGCCGATCGTTTCGTGGTGGACTCGCCCTCTGACTTGTAATTTGCCTCTACCCGTTGCGTATGCATTGATGAGACCTTGCTTTCCTACAACGAGACCTCCCGTTGGGAAGTCAGGTCCTTGAACGATTTTAAGAAGTTCAGGCAGTTCAATTTCAGGATTTTCAACAGTTGCGATGATGGCATCACAAATTTCACCAACATTATGGGGCGGCATCGAGCATGACATACCAACGGCTATACCACTCGAACCATTGACGAGTAGGTTCGGAAACTTTCCTGGAAGCACAGTTGGTTCTTGACGTGTTTCGTCGTAGTTTGGTTTGAAATCGACTGT